>JAGQQG010000015.1 GCA_020426325.1 Planctomycetaceae bacterium
GTCGAAATGATCGGGGCACGGGTCGATGCGATCGAGAAAGCGGAAGGTCGCGATTCGTTTCGAGAAGCAATGTCGCGGATTGGACTCAATCTTCCAAAACAGGCCATCGTGCACTCGCTCGCTGAAGCACGGGAGGTCCTGAAGGAGATCGGGCTGCCGGTGATCATTCGGGCCAGCTACACGCTGGGGGGCGTCGGCGGCGGAATCGCTTACAACAAAGACGAGTTCGAGGAACTGGTCCGCAAGGGAATCGAACTCTCGCCTGTCAACGAGGTCATGCTCGACGAATCGATTCTCGGCTGGAAAGAGTACGAGATGGAGGTGATGCGTGACTGTGCGGACAACTGCGTCATCATCTGTTCCATTGAAAACTTTGACCCGATGGGAGTCCACACCGGGGACTCGATCACCGTCGCTCCGATTCAGACCTTGACCGACAAAGAGTATCAGATGATGCGGGATGCGACGTTCGCCTGCATCCGGGAGATCGGCGTCGAGACGGGTGGTTCGAACGTGCAGTTTGCGATCAATCCGAAAGATGGTCGCATGATTGTGATCGAGATGAATCCGCGAGTCTCGCGATCATCGGCCCTCGCCTCGAAAGCGACCGGGTTCCCCATCGCCAAGATCGCAGCTAAGCTCGCTGTGGGGTATCGCCTCGATGAGATCCCCAACGATATCACCAAGGAAACGCTGGCGTGCTTCGAGCCGACGATCGATTACGTCGTGACCAAGATCCCCCGTTGGACCTTCGAGAAGTTTCCTGACGCAGATCCGACGCTCACCGTGCAGATGAAGTCGGTCGGCGAGACGATGGCCATCGGACGGACATTCAAGGAGTCGCTGCAGAAGGCCATCCGCGGACTTGAGATTGGTCACTTCGGCCTGGGGGGTGGGATCAAGGACCTCTGGGGGACCGAGAAACAACCGGCGATCGATGAGATCCGCCGCAAACTCGCGACTCCGAATGCTGAGCGTTTGTTCTTCCTGCGGTATGCCATCAAAGCGGGTATGTCGCTGGACGAGATTTTCAGTTTGACTGCCATCGATCCCTGGTTCCTCCGACAATTGCGGGACCTCGATCGTCTGGAGAATGAGATTCGAGAGTTCAACAATCTTGAGGATGTGCCCGACGACTTGCTGCGACGAGCGAAGCAGAACGGCTACTCCGATCGGCAACTGGCCCGCTGGTGGCGGGTTTCCGAAATGGATGTCCGCACACATCGCAAGGGCCGCGGGATTGTCGCCACTTTCAAACAGGTTGACACATGTGCAGCCGAGTTCGAGGCCTATACGCCTTACTACTACTCGACTTACGAGAGTGAGTGTGAAGCTCCGGGAAAGCTGAGAGTGGACAGGGGAGAGCAGAGAGATGGCCAGAACGCAGGATCCCTCAACCCTCAACCCTCAATCCTCAACCGAGTCATGATTCTCGGTGGTGGGCCAAACCGTATCGGACAAGGCATCGAGTTCGACTACTGCTGCTGCCATGCGTCATTTGCAATGCAGGAGTTGGGGATTGAGAGCGTGATGGTCAACTCGAACCCGGAGACAGTCTCGACGGATTACGACACGAGCGACCTGCTGTTCTTCGAGCCTCTGACGACGGAAGACGTACTCAACATCTGCGATCGTCTGGAACCAGACGGCGTGATTGTCCAGTTTGGCGGGCAGACCCCGCTCAACCTTGCGAAGGGGCTCGAAGTTGCAGGTGTGCCCATCATCGGAACGTCACCCGACATGATTGATGCGGCTGAGGACCGGGAGCGGTTTCAGGCGATCCTGCGCAAGCTCAATCTGCGTCAACCTCCCAATGGAATTGCGACGAACGTCGACCAGGCCCGTTCTCAGGCAGAGCGGATCGGTTATCCGGTGCTGGTGCGTCCGTCCTACGTGCTCGGCGGGCGAGCGATGGAGATCTGCTACGATGAACCGCAACTCGTCCAGTACATGACCCACGCAGTTGATGCGTCTCCGGACAAGCCGGTCTTGATCGACAAGTTCCTCGAAGACGCCATCGAAGTGGATGTCGATGCGATCTCAGATGGCGAGACGACTCTGGTTGGAGGTGTCATGGAGCACATCGAGGAAGCCGGTGTCCACAGTGGCGACTCTGCCTGTGCCCTGCCCCCTTACTCGCTGTCACAGTCGGTTATTGATGAGATCAAGCAGGCGACTTATGCTCTCGCAACCGAGTTGCAGGTCCGAGGCCTGATGAACATCCAGTATGCCGTGAAGGATCACGAAGTCTACATTCTGGAAGTGAATCCTCGTGCCTCTCGTACGTCGCCGTTCGTCTCCAAGGCGACCGGGCTTTCGCTGGCCAACATGGCAGCCAAGGTGATGGCAGGGGTGTCGCTGAAAGATCAGGGGATCACAGAAGAGGTCTGGCCCACGCATACATCCGTCAAAGAGAGCGTGTTCCCGTTTTCAAGGTTCGCCGGCGTCGACATCATTCTCGGTCCTGAGATGAGATCGACCGGCGAGGTGATGGGTATCGACGAAAACTTCGCTGCGGCATTCGCGAAGAGCCAGATCGCAGCGGGGATCAAGCTGCCGACCGAGGGGACTGTGTTCGTGAGCATGGCCCATGCTCACAAGCAGACGATTGTCGGTCCCGTTCGTCGTCTTCAAGATATGGGCTTCAAGATTATCTCGACGTCTGGAACGGCAAAGATTCTCGAAGAGGCGGGAGTCCAAGTCGAACGGGTCAAGAAACTGCAGGAAGGACGTCCGAACCTGCTTGACCTCATGGCGAATGGTGAGGTGCAGTTCATCTTCAACACGCCGAGCGGCAAAGGGAGTCGGACCGATGAGGGACGTATTCGCGCGGCTGCCGTCACCTACGGGGTTCCTTGCGTCACCACCATGCCCGGCTGCGAAGCGATGGTCCAGGCAATTGAGTCACTGCGGAAAGATCCACTCCCCCACGTGCGAGCGATCCAAGACTGGACGAGTGGAGTCCCAATGAACGGGTAACCGGAGAGTGATGCTTGCGGATTAGCAGAACCGGGAGACTCCAATCATGTTCTCGGGTGTCGCGAAGCCGCAAGCGATAGTCGTCGGATTGTTGCTCGTTCATGCGGCGCTCCTGGGATATCTGGCGACTCGATATAGCCCGACCGTTGACGAAGCAGGACATCTTCCTGCCGGGTTGTATACATGGGAATTCGGTCACTTTGACGTGTTCCGGGTCAACCCGCCGCTGACGAGGACACTGGCTGCCCTGCCCGTCTGGCTCAACAGACCAGAATACGACTGGACCAGTTATCGCCGGGGCTTGACTGAACGCCCGGAGTGGAATCTGGGCAGCGACCTGATGCGGGCCAACGGTGAAGAGTCGTTGCAGTACTTCACATGGGCGCGGTGGATACTGATCCCGATGAGTCTGCTGGGGGGCTTCGTCTGCTATCGATGGGCAGCCGATTTCTACGGAATTGCTGCGGGACTGCTCGCCCTCACCTTGTGGTGTTTCTCACCAACAGTGCTGGCCTACGGTGCCCTCATCACGCCCGACCTGAGTGCAGCAGCTTGTGGTGTCACAGCTGCCTACACGTTCTGGCGTTGGCTGAAGACACCATCTGCCGGTTGGACACTTGTTGCGGGTGTGACTCTGGGGCTTGCTGAACTGACGAAGATGACGTGGATCATTCTTTTTGTCCTGTGGCCGCTACTGTGGCTGATCCGGGGACACGCTCGAAAGTCGAAGGTTGAAGGTCGAGGTGAGAGGACCCTCCACTCTCAACCTTCAACTCTCAACCAATTCGTGAAGCTGACCGTGATCCTGACACTCGGCCTGTATGTGCTCAATGTCGGGTATGCCTTCGACGGGTCTTTCACTCGACTGGGCGACTACAGCTTCGTCAGCCGTGCTTTGAGCGGGCTGGCCTTTGACGGCGGAGAGGAGGTTGGGGGAAATCGGTTCGCTGGCAGCTGGTGTGAGCGATTGCCGGTCCCTTTGCCGGGGGACTATGTCACGGGGTTAGATCTTCAGCGTCGGGAGTTCGAGCAGGGCAAGTGGTCGTTCCTGTGTGGCGAATGGAAGCACGGCGGCTGGTGGTGGTACTACTTTTACGCAGTCTTGATCAAAGAGCCTGTGGGCACTTGGTGCTTGTTGGGGCTGGCACTTTTCGCCGCCTGTCGCGTGCCTTCGTCGAAAGTGAGTTGGTCCGACACACTCGCGGTGATAATCCCCGGTCTCGTGCTCTTCGTCTTCGTCAGTTCGCAGACGGGTTTCAACAGGTACATCCGTTACGTACTGCCTGCGTTCCCGTTCGCATTCATCTGGGCTTCTCAGGCAGTTCGGCTGATAACGGAGAGTGGTCGAAGATGGCTCATCCCGGTTGGCGGGGCGGTGATCTGGTCGATCGCCAGCAGTCTCTGGATCTTTCCGCACAGCTTGTCGTACTTCAATGAGGCTGTGGGTGGACCGGCAGGTGGTCACAAACATTTGATTGATGCCAACATCGACTGGGGCCAGGACCTGTACGAATTACGTGACTGGGTGTCAGCGCATCCGGAATCAAATCCGATGTCTGTCGTCTGTCAGGCGTACGTGCCGCTTGAGGTTCTCCAACTCGACATGACGCCGCCGCCGCAGAAGTTGCAACCGGGTTGGTACATTCTGAGCCGTCATGACCGCCACGAGCGAACGGGGCGTTGGGACGCATTTCGTCAGCTCACACCGGTCGACCAGATTGGCGAGTCGATGGATGTCTATCATATTACCCCCGAGGACATGGCTGGTTTGCGAAAGAACTGACTCGCATACGATGCTGCGCTGGACGCTTGCCGATCGATGTCGGATACTGAGAGGATCTCTTGCTCCGACTCCTTCGCGTGGAGGCTCTTATGCTACTCGCTCGACTGTGGCGTCCTCATCTCAATCAGACTGTGTGGCAGGGCATTCCGAGCCGTGAGCTCACGACGCGGAGCGTCGTGCCACAATACCGGACGCGAGCAAGGTCCATTCACAGCTGGACCTGCGTGTTGTCTTCATTGATGCTCCTGTGGAGTTCAACAGCAGCACAGGCGGCGGATGCCCCGTTGATTCTGGTTGAGGTCGGCGAACTGCCGGTGTTGATCACGGCGCCGCACGGCGGTACGACGATGGTGCCGGGTGTTCCGGTTCGTGAGTCTCGACCCGGAGAACGGGTGAATCTGCGGCAGGATGAACTCACACGTCAACTGGCCATCATGACATCGGACGAGCTTGAAAAGCTCACGGGTAAACGGCCATCACTTGTTGTCGCTGAGTTCTCTCGGCAGTCGCTGGATGCCAACCGACCGGAGGAGACTGCCTATCAGCACGGGGCCGCCACAGTTCACTATCAGGCCTATCATCGGGCCGTCGAGACAGCCGTGCAGACAATTCGAGATCAGTGGCAGCACGGTTTGCTGGTCGACCTGCATGCACAGTGGCTTCGACCGCAGACGATCATGAGAGGGACTCGCGACGGACAGACCGTGCAAGGGCTGATCGAACGCCACGGATGGGACGGGCTGCTAGGGCCGACGGGACTGGTCGGATCACTGGGACAGGCTGGGATCGATCTGTTTCCGCGGATGGGAGCGAGCGAGGGACAGTGGACCCATGATGGAAGCTACACCGTCGCCAAGTACGGGAACGAGGGGATCGATGCCATACAACTCGAGATCGGCAGCGATCTGTGTGACACTCCGGACGACATCAAACAGTTGGCACCATTGATCGCCAAAGGGATCGAGCATCACCTCCGGTTAGAGCAACAACTTCCCACGACGACGTCTGAGGTTTCAAACTTTGTGGCGGCAGCCGACGAGCCGGAAGCGGAGACACCCGCGTCAAAAGACGCCAAGGGCAATCCACTCACCGAGGCCGAAGAGGCGTTTGTCAATTTGTTGAGCGACGCTGTCCTCGTAGGGCGGTTTTCGATTGACGGTGTCGATGACAAAAATGCTCAGCCGGAACGATACAAGATCAACAAGGTGACCAAGGTTCGCGGCAAACATTGGACGATTGAAGCTCAAATCACCTATGGCAAGGTCGACCTCGCCGTCCCTGTACCGGTCGAAGTCCATTGGGCGGATGACACACCCGTGATCTCACTCACAGATCTCATGATTCCCGGACTGGGAGAAGGCTTCACGACTCGCGTATTGTTCTACAAGGACCGCTACGCCGGATCGTGGTACCACGGCAAAATCGGCGGCCACATGTGGGGGAAGATTGAGAAAGCACCACCTGTCGGACTAGATTCTTCCTCGGACTCCAAGCCCGAGTAAGTTGGTTCACCGTCCGATACTAATCGCGATTTCAAACGGGCACTTGCTGATGATTTTGACATTAAGTCGTGGGACAGATCTGTTTCTACTTGCTGTCGCGTTTCTCGCGTCGGCTTCACTCACGATTGCGGCTGATCCGCCATCTCTGAGTGAGACCCGAATCGTCAGCACGATTGATGGAACCGAACAGCCGATTCGCTTTTGGGCTCCCGACACGGCGACGGAGCAGTCAACCCCTGTGCTGGTATCGCTGCACACCTGGAGCAGTGATTACACGCAGGATCGTTCGGAGTGGTCTCACGAGGCATTCAAGCGTGGGTGGATCTACTTGCAACCCAACTTTCGAGGTGCCAACGATCACCCGGAAGCGTGTGGTTCAACTCTTGCGAAGCAGGATATTCTCGATGCTCTCGACTGGGCCATCGCGAAGTATCAGGTCGATCCTCAGCGGATCTATCTGTCAGGTGTCTCCGGCGGCGGTCACATGAGTCTGTTGATGGCAGCACGTCATCCGGAGCGTTTCTCCGCCGTCTCCGCCTGGGTCGGAATCACGGACCTGACAAAATGGTATGAGTTTCACACGAAAGATGGTGAACCGGGTCGTTATGCCCAGATGGTGGCTGCCAGTTGCGGCGGGCCTCCGGGCACCTCGGAGGCAGTCGATTGGCAGTATCACGATCGCTCGTCCATCCATTTTCTGCAGAATGCCGTCGGGCTGCCGCTCGATATCAACGCAGGAGTGAAAGATGGGAAAACAGGGTCGGTCCCAATTCACCATTCGCTTCGGGCCTTTAATGTGGTCGCGCAGGCTGACGGACACCCGACGATCCCTGAGGCGACGATGGATGAGTTGTGGGAACAGGGGCGGCTGGCCTCTCCTCAGCCCAGCGATGAGGCCAAAGATCCGACGTACGAGAAGGCCGTGCTGCTGCGACGCACAGCCGGGGCGGCCCGCGTGACCATCTTTGACGGCGGTCACGAGGCCCTGCCTGAGGCAGCGTGTGCGTGGTTGTCACACCAGTCACGGCTGGCCACGCTGCCGTCGCATTGAACATTGAATTCCATGCGCTGAAGTTACCATCGCATGCGTGCGTTTGATGGGTGGAGTCACTACATTGTCCCCTCTATCGCATCCTCTTGGTGCGGATGTGAGCGGATGACGCCCTCTGTAGTTAGACAAACGAGACCGACCGTTGAGTTTTCAGAACATCATCGATGCTGGCGGCATCGGACTTTCCATCACGGGGATGACGATTGTCTTTGTCTCGCTGGTGCTTGTGAGCCTGTTTATCTCCTGGCTCCCTAAGGTCCTCCCCGTGGTGAACGCCATCCTGCCTGAGCTGGAAGGACACCATCATGGAGTGTCCATGCCTGCCCACGCAGCTCCGGTGGTGGCAGCTGCAGGGGGCGAAGAGGAAATTGTCGCCGCCATCGGCTTCGCTCTGCACTCTCGAGGCGGTCCATCCCAATCGTCAGGCTGACAGGTCACAAACGATTTCAGTCTGATCCCGCTTGTTCGCTTAAGAAGATTCCTCCCAACGACACTCCTCTATGGAAATCCTGTTCAACTTTCTGAAGAGCACCGGCTTCGCACAGATGGAGCTGGGCAATGCGATCATGATTTTGATCGGGTGCATCTTCATTGGCTTGGCCATCCGCAAAGATTATGAGCCTTTGTTGCTCGTGCCGATCGGCTTCGGGATCATTGTGGGGAACATCCCCTATGTGGCGACGATGTCGCTCGGCGTGTACGACAACTGGCTACCGATTGAGGAGGGGGGCAAAGGCAGCCTGCAAGGGGCGAGCGTGCTCTCCATCATCTACTTCGGTGTGAAGTACGGTCTGTTTCCCCCGCTGATTTTCCTTGGTATTGGGGCGATGACCGATTTCTCGACCATGCTTTCCAATCCGAAGCTCGTGCTGTTGGGGGCAGCGGCCCAGATCGGCGTGTTCCTCACATTGATGGGGGCACTGTTCCTCGGCTTCAGTCCTCAGGAAGCGGCCTCAATCGGAATCATCGGCGGGGCAGATGGTCCGACGGCTATTTTTCTGTCGTCCCAGCTCGCACCGGAGTTATTGGGGGCAATTGCGATTTCAGCCTACTCGTATATGGCGCTGGTTCCGGTGATTCAGCCTCCCATTATGAAGCTGCTGACAACTCGTGAGGAACGGCTGATCCGGATGAAGCCTCCTCGTGATGTCTCCAAGCGGGAACGGATGATCTTTCCAGTGGCTGGGTTTCTCATCTGTGCACTCATTGCCCCCGGGGCTCTCACGTTGCTCGGCATGCTGTTCTTCGGCAACCTGCTCAAGGAGAGCGGCGTGACCGAACGTCTGGCGAATACGGCTCGGACGGCACTGATTGACATGGTCACAATTCTGCTGGGTCTGACTGTCGGGGCCAGCACACAGGCATCGACGTTTCTCAAGTCGGAGTCGCTGTTGATCTTCGGCCTGGGGGCCCTCTCCTTCGCCGTAGCCACAGCAGGCGGGGTGCTGTTTGCCAAGTTCATGAACCTGTTTCTCACGGACAAGATCAATCCGCTCATCGGAGCTGCAGGGGTCTCCGCTGTTCCGGATTCGGCCCGCGTTGCCCAAATGGTCGGTCAAAAGGAAGACCCCCACAACATGCTCCTCATGCACGCGATGGCCCCCAACGTCGCCGGCGTCATCGGCTCCGCGATCGCCGCGGGAGTGCTATGGTCGGTGCTTGTGAAATGAATTGAGAAGTATCAATGACCAAAAAAGTTACCTTCATGTGTACGGCCTTCCGGGACGGATTTCAGTCCGTTTACGGGGCACGGGTTTTCACCAAGGACTTCATCCCGGCCGTCGAGGCGGCTCGTGATGCTGGGATCTCGTATTTTGAGGCTGGGGGTGGAGCGCGGTATCAGTCATTGTACTTCTACTGCAACGAAGACGCCTTCGACATGATGGACCAGTTCAGGGCGGCGACCGGGCCGGAGGCGAACCTGCAGACGCTCGCGCGGGGCGTGAACGTCGTGGGTCTGGAGTCGCAGTCCTCGGACATCATCAACCTGCATGCCAAGCTGTTCAAGAAGCACGGCATCACCACAATCCGCAACTTCGACGCCCTGAACGACGTGAACAATCTCGTCTACTCAGGGCGGTGCATCGTTGACAACGGGTTGAAGCATCAGGTCTGCGTGACGCTCATGCAACTGCCGCCCGGGTGTGAAGGGGCACATGACGCTGACTTCTACGAGAAGACCCTGCGAGGAATCCTCGACGCGGAGATTCCATTCGATTCGGTCTGCTTCAAGGATGCATCCGGAACGTGCGTGCCGTCGACTGTGCATGAGACGATCAAACGGGCCCGCAAGATTCTCGGTAGCGACGCGTTTATTCATTACCACACGCATGAGACGGCCGGGATTAGTGTCTATGGAAACATCGCTGCTCTCGAGGCAGGGGCGGATGCGATCGACCTCTCGATGGCGCCGGCCTCCGGTGGGACATGCCAGCCGGACATCCTCGTGATGTGGCACGCCCTGAGAGGCAGCGAGTATGACCTGGGAATCGATCCGGACAAGATTCGTGAGGCGGAGGAGGTCTTCAAGGAGCAGATGGCCGATTACTTCCTCCCGCCGGAAGCGGTCGCCGTCGAGCCTCTCATTCCATGGAGCCCCATGCCGGGCGGAGCACTAACAGCGAATACGCAGATGCTTCGCGATAACGGAATCATGGAGAAGTATCCGGACATGATCAAAGCGATGCGGGAGGTCGTCGAGAAGGGCGGATTCGGCACGAGCGTCACTCCCGTCTCTCAGTTTTACTTCCAGCAGGCGTTTAACAATGTCATGTTCGGCCCTTGGGAAAAAATTGCCCCGCCCTACGGCAAGATGGTGCTCGGCTACTTCGGTAAGACGCCCGTTCCGCCGGATGCTGATGTCGTCAAACTGGCGAGCGAGCAACTTGGGCTCGAACCCACAACGACGCCGCCGATCGAGATGAACGATGCCGACCCGAAGAAGGGCATCGAAGCGGCCCGTGCCATCTGTCGGGAAAACGGCTTCGAAGAAACAGAAGAAAACATCTTCATCGTCGCTGCCTGTCAGGACAAAGGTGTCAAGTTCCTGAAGGGCGAGGCAGAAATCGGGGTCCGCAAGATCGACAAATCGGCACCACCAGAGCCGCGCCCGTCAGGAAGCGGCCCGGCCGCGTACGATGTCACCGTTAACGGCAAGAAGTACAATCTCCGTATCGATGGCAACACGGCGACCGTGAACGGCAAGTCGTATTCCGTCGATTTGAGAGCCAGCAACGGAGATGGAGGAGGGGCTGCGGCCGTCGCAACGGCAGCTGCTCATGACATCACCGCCCAGATGCCCGGTAAGGTGCACAAGATTCTCCTGCATCCCGGAAGTGCAGTCGCGGAAGGACAGGCGATTCTGGTGCTCGAAGCGATGAAAATGGAGGTGCCGGTGAACGCTACGGTCGCTGGGACAATCGCCTCGATCGATGTTACCGTCGGTGAGCAGATCGCCACCGGCCAGAAGCTGGCAAGTATCGGATAAACAAGGGTTTTCAAACGGGAGTTCTGTCATGTTGAGTCGATGTGCAGCAGAATTGATGGCATTGGTGATCCTGTGGAGCCCCCTGTTTGCCGGAGACAGTGACTCACCTACCTTCGAGCGTGTCCAAATCTCAGACGAGTACTTCGCTGAGGGTGCCGGGACCGGCGACTTCAATCATGACGGTCAGCAGGACGTCGTCTGCGGGCCGTTCTGGTGGGAGGGGCCGGACTTCGAGGTGAAACATCAGTTCTATGACGGTCATGCCTTTCCGAATGACAGCGGCTACTCCGACAACTTTTTCTCCTACGGGTATGACATCAACGGTGATGGCTGGTCGGACGTGCTTCGGCTCGGTTTTCCAGGCACGCCTGCGTACTGGTACGAAAACCCGCAGGGCAAAGACGGTAACTGGACACGGTACGAGGCGATCGCAGCCGTCGACAACGAGTCACCCGAGTTCACCGACATCAACGGCGACAACAGACCCGACATCATCTGTTCAATGGCAGGGCGGCTGGGTTATGCAACATTCGAACCCGAGGCTTCCACCTCCATGTGGACCTTTCACTCGATTTCAGATCCCGGCCCGTGGCAGCGTTTTACTCACGGGTTGGGCGTTGGCGATGTCAACGGCGATGGTCGTTCCGACATGCTGACGTCGACTGGATGGTACGAGCAGCCGGAGTCGCTCGACGACGACCCGCTGTGGGAACCTCATCCCTACAACTTCTGCCCCGGTGGCTCACAGATGTTTGCCTACGACTTTGACGGGGACGGCGACAACGACGTGGTCACGAGCATGCAGGCCCATGCGTGGGGGCTGAGCTGGTTCGAGAACGTTGTGGGTGAGAATGGCACAATCGATTTTCAGCCGCATCTGATCATGGGCGAGAAGCCTGAAGAGAATGCGGATGGGATCGCTTTCTCACAACTGCACGCGCTGGCACTGCACGACATGGACGGTGACGGGTTGAAGGACCTTGTCACCGGCAAATGCTACTGGGCCCACAATGGTCACGATCCCGGCGCCCGCGATCCGGCCGTGCTCTATGTGTTCCGGACAAGCCCTGGCAGCGATGCGGTCCAGTTCCCGGCGATTGAAGTGGACGACGATTCGGGCGTCGGCCGACAGATTGTCATCACCGACGTTAACGACAACGGTCGACCTGATATCATCGTGGCCAACAAGAAGGGCGTGTTCGTCTTTCGCCAATGATCGTTATTCTGCTTGCGTGCCTATCATGACTGTTCGCACTCGTTTTGCGCCTTCGCCCACTGGTTACATGCACATAGGAGGCATGCGGACCGCGTTGTTCAACTGGTTGTGGGCACGACACAACGAAGGGCAGTTCATCCTCCGGATTGACGACACCGATCAGGAGCGGAACATTGATGCGGCACTCGCACCCATTTTGCATGCGTTTCGCTGGCTCGGACTCGGCTGGGACGAAGGCCCTGAAGTCGGTGGGCCGCATGCTCCCTATTTTCAGTCAAAACGTGGTCACCTGTATCGACAGGCCGTCGAAACGCTGCTGTTCCGAGGTCAGGCCTATCGCGACTTCGATCCCCCCGAGCTGACACAGGCCGACCGCGAAGCCGCAGAGAAGGAGAAGCGACCCTTTCTCAATGTGCGACGGTCACTCGATCTTTCGGATGTCGAACGAGAGCAGTATCTGGCTGAGGGACGACCGCATGTGATTCGATTCCTCGTGGACCGAAATGCCAGAATCTCGATCGAGGACCACATTCGTGGACACGTCGAGTGGGACTGCGGTCTGATCGCGGATCCGGTCATCTGTCGGGGAGACGGCTCTCCCTTATACAACTTTGCGACCGTCGTGGATGATGCGCAGCTGGAGATCACGCATGTCATCCGGGCAGAAGAGCATCTGACCAATACGTCCGTGCAGGCGATGCTGTTTGATGCGCTGGGATACGCCCGGCCTGAGTTTGCGCACATCCCGTTTGTGGCCGCACCCGGATCGAAAGAAAAACTGTCCAAGCGTGCGAAGAAGCTGGAGAAGTACCGTAAGAACCCACAGTTTCAAAAGCTGTTTGAGATTGCAGACGACGTGCTGCCCAAGATCGGGTTGCAACCGGGCGAATCAATGAATCCGGTGATGGTGTCCTACTACGAGGCAGTCGGTTTCCTGCCGGAAGCAATCCTCAACGGGCTGTCTCGTCTTGGCTGGTCTTATGACGACAAGACCGAGAACATGTCGCTTGATTTTGTCACCGAACACTTCACGCTCGAGCGAGTCGTGAGGGGGCCCGCCGGTCTCGACCCGGACAAACTACTCTCATATCAGGAACACTGGATGGCGCAGCGATCGACAGAAGAACGGGTCGATGGGTGCCTGCCGTTTCTGGTCAAAGCAAAGTACATCGGCAACCCCATTGAGGCATCCGACGTCCGCTATGTGACTCATCTGATCCAGGCACTTGGAGAACGGCTGAAGCTCTTCAGCGACATTCTGCAGTACGACGAGTACTTTGTCAGTGATGCGGATCTGACATTCGACGAGAAGGCCTTCGACAAACGACTGCGAAAGCCGGAAGAGGCCGGGACGCTGCTGCGCGACTTCCGAGAGGAACTGGCCTCAGCGGAGTCCTTCGATGCGGAGTCGCTGGAGGCGCTGTTGCATCACTGGGTCGATCAGCAGGAAATCAAAATCGCTCAGGTCATTCATGCTCTGCGCGTCGCAACGACCGGCAAACCGGCGGGACCGGGCATGTTCGACTGTCTCGCGCTGCTTGGCAAGGACCGATGTCTGGCACGGATCGACCGGGCGCTGGAGTTGATCTAACTCCAGAACTTCAACCGATCGATTCAGTTTCCGCCGGAGAGGCGCTGCATGCGGGCGCGTCGCTCGGCACGGCGACGTGCACGGCGGGCGATGTCGCTCGGCTTTTCGTAATACTCGCGTCGGCGCATTTCTTTCTTGATGCCGCTGTGTTCAACCGCCTTGCGAAACCGTCGAACTGCGTCTGCGATAGACTCATTCTCACGTAACCGAAGCTTAACCACGCATGTCTCCAGGAGAGAAAAGATTCTTGCTGAGTCACCCCAGTATCAGACTTTGGTCCGCTGAGGAATCGAGCAGGATAGACGAAAATACCCCAAAACGCAAAGCGAGACTCGTGAAATGTCATGTCGAACGGTCGGTTCCGGACAATCTGGACCAGAATTCGGTACTCGGCCCCCCTGCCCTGGGAGTCATCTGTCGTGTCTGATGAGTTGAGGGAGGGGAGGCCCGGATCGAGGCACAGCGGCGTGATAGTCATGCCCCAGCAGGCTGGCGATACTCGCCGCAATCTGAGACTGCGTCACGGTTTCGCTCTCGGAATGGCCTGGAGGAGTCTCCGGCCCCATCACGGCGATCCAGATGGCCTGCGAGCCGGGAATCTCGTCGCTGTGACTCTTCCAGTCCTCGCGAGTATCCCCCCGGCCGTGATCGGTGGTCAGCACGAGCGATGTTTTCCCCGCATATTCGGGCATCTTCTGCATGGTCTTCCAGAGTCGGGCGATGTACTGATCGGTTCGCCGGGCTGCATCGAGGTACAGGTCGTACCGGCCAGCATGCGCCCAGTCATCCGTCTCGCCAAAAGCGACGTACAGAACGCGGGGCTTCTCATACTCGATGCACGCGAGAGCCCCTCGGAAGGTGAAGTAGTCGTAGCGGACGTTTTCCCAGTAATGCGGGAGTTGGTCCGCCGTATGGTCAAGGGCCTTGAGGACGGTCGGCCCACCGTCGTACGCCAGAGGTTGCCAACCGGCGTTTACGGGGATGCCGCTGCGTTCGCTGTTGATGATGTACGGGAAAACGTCCCATGAGCAGAATGCACGAATCCGATTGTTGAAGCCGGGCAACTGGTGCAACCATTCGAGCACGGTGACATGCGGATTGGGGTTCTTGTCGTTCGAGTCGATCGAGGGGTCGGCGATGCCGGTCAGGATTTCGTTGTAACCCGGGTACGAGAACATGTGCGGATTCTCGACCCGTGCGATGGAATCGTGTTCCGGGTTTCCATACACGCGGCCCTGCTTTGCGATCGTGCTCCAGAAGAAGGGCATCAGCGCGTTGCATCGCCGATGCTGCGTATCTCGCAAGAACCGCTGCTTGAGTGCATCAATGTCCTTTACGCCGCCGAACTCCTTATCCATGTAGGACTCATCAGCACCTCCAAAAACCTCCTGCCAGCGGAGTCCGTCGATGGTGACGAGCAGGACGTTTTCCGTCTGCCGCTTAACAGGATTTGAATTTGTGTCGGGTTCATCACTCATTCCACGTGCTGGCGTCCAGAGCAGCACGGCGGTTAGAGTGAGCAAGCAAATGTTGCGTCGAGATGACCGGAGTACAGCGGTGACTTGTGATCCGAGCCAGGTTGAAGAGGGCTTCAAAAGAGACACTCCTTGAATTCTCACTGAATGTGTTGGGAGCAAAGCATGAGAGATAATCTGATGGTCGTCGGCTGGTTCTTCATTCTACTGCTCGCCAGTCAACCGTTACACGCGGAGGAGGTGACGCCCCTGCGGCAAGCCCATGCTCACAATGATTACCACCATAGCATGCCATTGCATGATGCGCTCGAATGCGGCTTCACGAGCGTGGAAGCTGACATCTATCTAGTCGACGGCGACCTACTGGTCGGACATGCCCGTTCCGAGTTGCAGCCCGAACGCACTCTGCAGAGGCTCTATCTCGACCCCTTACGGGAACGACTTCGAGAGCATAATGGCCATGTCTATCACTCCGACGAGCAGTTCAAATTACTGATCGACATCAAGTCGCGGGGAGCAGAGACGTACGAGGTTTTGGACAGCGTCCTGGCCGAGTATGCGGACATGTTCACCCGGACCGAGCATGGCACGGTCTCGCAGGGACCGATCCTCGCCGTCGTCTCCGGCAACCGGGACCGTCGTGTGATTGATGTCGACAGCACACGGTTCGTCGGCGTCGACGGACGTTTATCCGACCTCGGGAGCAAGCATTCGCCCGATCTGCTTCCCTGGATCAGTGACCGCTGGGGCGCCCACTTCAAATGGGATGGTACTGGTGAGATCCCTGATGACGAGCGTCAGAAATTGGCGGACATTGTGGAACAGGCTCATCGGGAGGGGCGAGCCGTTCGCTTCTGGGCAACTCCCGAAACCAGGGCGATGTGGAAAGTCCTCGCGGACGCAAAGGTCGACATGATTAACACCGACGACCTCACCGGGCTACGCGACTTTCTGACGGAGAATCAATCAGGTGTCGAGTGATCAGTTCAACAAGCCGGGCGTCTGGATCGAAGGTTCTCTTCCGGGAATGTCAGCAGCCCCGAGTTACTGTTCGCTCCAGTTGAGACCACCCATGCCAGATTCATCTCGACTCGACTTGACGATCATGTGTACACATGTTAACTTAACGCTCCCTCGGGAGAAGACTCGGAGTATATGAACTCGTTCATGAACGCCGTTTCTCGTACCAATCTCTTCAGGATTGTGGGCCGATTCGCCAGACAAGGAGGTACTGAGTGATCATTCTTGAACGTCGTGCTAACGAAGACGTTGTTCTCGATGAACAATCAACAGTGACGGTGATCAGCCTGTCTACTGACCGCGTGAAGCTCCGGTTGAAAGTCCCGTCAAACGTCAGTATCCAGCGCTGTGAGTTCCCCGAGACACTCGATTGCGAAGCCGTGCTGGTATCGAGTGGCGATACAGTTCTTCCTTGAATCAAGAGGCGATCTTCTTCAAGGAATGATCTTTGCCAAGCGATATCTCCACCATGGTCCTTGAGGTCATGCCGCTATCATTTTGTGTTGCGGACGCTTTTGGTTGACCTGCCCCCTTCGGGACAGCAGACTGGTGCTTCGATTACTGTCGCTGTTCCAGATCTCACTCCAACGCCAGGTTGCTATTGATGAATCCGTACATCGCGGAATTGATCGGGACGACGATCCTGGTCTTGCTTGGGAACGGTGTTGTCGCCAACGTCGTCCTCGCTAACACCAAGGGACACGATTCCGGTTGGGTCGTGATCACTCTCGGCTGGGGATTTGCCGTCTATACGGCTGTCTTGTGCGTGGCTGAATACAGCGGGGCGCACATTAATCCGGCCGTCACAATTTCGCTGGCCGTTGCACGCCTGTTTGCATGGAATCTAGTTCCGGGGTATCTCGCTGCTCAAATGGCAGGCGGTATCCTGGGTGGAACGCTGGTGTATCTTGTTTACCGTGTACATTATGCCGCCACGGAGAATCCAGATTCCAAACTGGCAACCTTCTGCACATCTCCTGCCATTCGCGGAGTCGCAGACAACCTGTTCAGTGAAGCTGTAGGGACGTTTGTGCTGGTTTTTGCAGTGCTGTTGACCAGCAACCCAACGTTTCAAATCAGCACGGCAGGAAGCACCGAACCGGTCGAGGTTGGTCTGGGGTCAATTGGTGCGTTGAGAGTTGGATTCGTTGTGCTCACGATCGGACTGTGCCTGGGAGGGACGACCGGATATGCCATCAACCCGGCCCGCGATCTGGGCCCTCGCATCGCTCATGCCTTGCTCCCGATTCCCGGAAAAAGAGACAGCGACTGGTCGTATGCGTGGATTCCTGTTGTCGGTCCTCTCATCGGAGGGATCGCAGCAGCATTCGCTTTCATGGCAATCCCTGCTCCTTGATTCCCTCTCCATCAGGTCGCGCTACCAAGTCACGGGCGATAGAACCGGCTCATCATTCCTTGCAGTCCTCACTCACCCCGAGGCCTTTGCAGCTTTATTGGAACTCACTTGGAGAATCCGCCACCGTGGATTTGACAAGCAGTTCAAACGCTCGATTACCATCTTCCCGGTTTTGGTGAAGTTCTCGGTCAGTGATCCAGCTGACGATGATCTCTTGTGTGGGGAATACGGCCATGCCTTCGCGCCCCCCGTGACCGAAACAAGCGTAGAAGTCGGTTGGGACGTCAGCGAACCAGAGGTTGCCGTCTCGGGCAGTCCGGTTGAGCCACCACATCCAGCTGTATCCTCCGTTGTGATCACACTGATTGCCGCGGCCACCAATCGTTCGCAAGGGAAAAACGGTATCCGACTTTTCCCCGTGTGTACGAGCAATGCTGAGCGGTAGTGGATCGGAGATGGCCATTCTGGCGAGATCCTCACGGAGGACCTGCTTGCCGTTCCATCGTCCTTGATGCATGAATAAAAGGCCGAATCGACAGAAATCTCGAGCAGAAACCTGAAATCGACCCGTATGGTGTTGCAGAATGTTCCGAGTGCCATCCTGAAACTGAAGCGGTTCGCTGAGGAGAGGTCCGATCACCTGCTTCTCAGCCTCTTCCCACGGAATGCCATAAACCTTGTTGATGAGCGTGTCCCAGAAAAAGCCCATCGTACCGTCGTTGTAATCGAAGGTCGTTCCCGGCGACTCGGTATACCCCAGGCAACCCACCTGAAATCCGAGATGCCGAAACGTCAGCTGCAGGTCGGGATGATCCGGAGAGTCCTTGAACGCGGGTAATTCGTTCCAATAGTTGGAGACCGGCTCGTCGAAGTCATGGAGCTTTCCGCTGGCAACGGCCTGTAACATCAGGTAGCTGTAAAACGGCTTGATTGCTGAAGCAATATCGTGTGGGCGATCGTAGTCACCCCAGCTGTCAACGAGATAACCGTGCCGCACGACACAGCCACGACCGCCCACGAACTCACGAAACTCTTCGAGTTTTCCAGCATCCAGACCCACCTCTTCGGGAGACCGACTTTGCCATTCTTTCCTGGGAAAGGCCGATTCTCTCGAGGAGTGCTCCTCTGACATCACGGGTGTTCGAATTCCGACGAGCGTGAATCCAAGAACAAGCGAGAACAACCACCATCGGATTCCGGAAGAAGAGCTCACCATGGGAATGACTTTACTGACTATTCAGAGACAGAGTTTGTTGAGAGGCAGGTTCTGGACTAGAGGTAGCGAAAAAAAATCACTACTTACTATTCCAGCCGGTGCCGTTTTCGTGGGCAGCCCACCAGAGTTGCCAGGTTCGTTCGTCGAAACCGAAGTTCTCTCCGGAGAGGGTTTTCAGTGCCTCCAGGACTTCGACATTGCGTTCGGTCCGGGTGACGGTTGTGGATTTGGTGACGGTGCCACCCGGCGGCGGAATGACGACGGCTCCATAGGGGAGTTGTCCCGTGCGCATGAGACCCTCGACCTCAGGCGTGAGACCGGATGTGGTTCCGGCAAAGCCAATGTTGCCGTCCGAACTGAGCGCATAGGTGGGCGTGGCTTCCTGATAGGTCACCTGATACTGGTGTTGCGTAACAAGAGCAGCGATCAGAGCCGGGATAGCTGAACGGTCGCCGATCTGTCCAAGCGCATATCCTGCACGACGAACCACGATACGGGCTTTATTCTCCAGAGCAGCAATGTACAAATTGATTGCAGGCGGGCGCCGTGGCTCGTCAATGGCCTTGATCGCAGCCTCACGCACCTGACCATCGACGTCCAGCAGGGATTGTTGAACCAAAGGGCCGACCGACCGCGAGTCTGGGATGTTGGTGAGCAGTTTCACGAGAAACAATCGAACATCCCGATCCTGAGAATCGGCCATCACCTTGACGAGTGCAGCGATGGCATCCGGGTCCGTGATTTGACTGAGCTTTTGCCGTCCGTCAGCTTGGCGATCCGCATCTCGTCCTGTTGCCCAGCCGAACCAGAGACGGACCTTGCCGTGCCAGACCTGCTCAGCCTGTCGCTGAGCATCGGTCCGTTCAATCAGATCCAGTTCCTGTTGCGTGATGTATTTGCCCCGATGACGGATGTACCCGCGAGAGGTCATGAGCTCGTCGCGCGTCATCCATCGTCCATTGTGGAGGGAACGGCCGAGTCCACGTTGTGCCTCCTCATGGTTCGGGTCAAGACGGATGATGTGATCGAGTTGCTCGTCCCGTTGTTGCTTGAGGTGCTGCTCTCGCGCCCATTCCGCGAGCTTCCAGTGGGCATCGACCGTGTCGGGAATGGTTCGTGCCTGAGTTTCGTACTCCTCGATCCGCAACGACCGAGGCGAGATAAAATCGACATCATCTCCGGGAATAGTAACGCGAGCACCAGTCAGGGTGTTGATCGTGACGCCATCCGCTCGACCACCGTTATCCTGTGACTCGACCTCGCCGCGAATTTGTCCGCCATTTTTCAATCGAATGACATCTGCATGCATGACCGACGTCGACACTCCCAGCAGTGAGAGTGTTGCCAGCGAAGTTGCAATCAGTCGCTGAAACCAGCTGACACGCTGAGAAACGTCATATCCGAGCGGGTTCATCCTGTGCATGGTCCCTGATCGAGAAGCAAGATCGCCCAGTCGGTGATTGTACGGCGAACGATCGCAACGGAGAACAGTCATATTCTGCTGGTCGTATCGATTGGTTGAATTGAATGGATCGAGTCACGCTCGTGACATGTCGTCGAGGAATCGGGTTTTGACGTTGCACGGGGCAGCTGGATAAACTTTGATGAACGGATTCTGATCATACGATTCAACAGATGTGCGCCTTTGGGTGTACGATGTCCGGAGCAGGAGGCTCGCCCCGGGGTGGGAGGTGACGGCGTCATCACCCAGCCTTTCAATAACTCTGCTGTCGCTACGATGCGACCAGGTGAGCCCATGATCCGTCGAGCTTCGCATTCGCTGACCTATGTGCTGTTTCTGTCACTGGTCGCCACAGCCTCTGGCCAATGCTGTCGTCAGTCAGCACTCCCCTCGCCCCGCGAACTGGAACGGTTCGGACTCGAACGGGCATGGTGGTCACAAGCGACACTCAACGTAGAGACGGACCTGCTCTTGCACCTGACGGCTGACGAAGAGTTGTTGTACGCCCAGTCACGGACGGGAATTGTCACTGCATTTGATGCCGAGACGGGTGAGCGTCTGTGGTCACGACTGTTGGGAACCCCCGAGGCGCCGAGTTTCCCGGTCGCTACGAACTCGGATCAGTTAGTGCTGGCCACGGGCATGAACCTGTTTGCACTCGACAAGTTTAACGGCAAACTCCTCTGGCGATTGAATCTGCCCACCCATCCTTCGACCGCCCCTGAGATCAACGATTTGCAGGTCTACGTCGGTGCATTGGACGGCACAGCCTATGCGTTTGATCTGGCAACAATCCGGCAGTTGTTCGAAGACCAATTACTCCCAGATTTCTCCGACCTTACGACCGTCTGGCGGTTTCGAGCAGGGGGTGCGATTACATCTCCGCCAGTGGCTGCCGGAGCACGAGTCATCTTCGCCAGCGAGGACGGGTCTGTCTATTCGGTGAACCTGGACGACGGAAAGCTGCGTTTTCAATTTCAAACAAATGGACCGATTCAGGCCCCCATGGGCCGAAGCCAGGATGCGCTGTTCATCGCATCAGATGATGTCCGTTTCTTCTGCATCAACCTTTCGGAAGACAACCAGCTGGATGGCAGACTGCGATGGACGTTTGTCTCCGGCCTGCCGATTCTGAAGAAACCACGGATCGTGGGGCAACAGGTATTCATCACTCCTGAGCGATCCGGAATGACCGCTCTTTCGGTTGATCGGGGCAAGGCGATGTGGCGCCAAACGAAGGCCACTGATTTCCTCGCAGCATCAGACCAATCGGTCTATGCCTCAGACGATACAGGGAATGTCCTGATTCTCTCACGATTTGACGGAGCCATCACTGGCGCCTTACCCCTGCGAGAAATGTCCGTAAGGGTCAACAATGACCGCACCGATCGCATCTATCTTGCGACACAGCAAGGACTCATCATGTGTCTGCGAGAGATCGGAGCAGACTTCCCGAGATACCACAAGTTCCCCGAAAGGCAGCCAATGCTGCCCGAATTTACCGACGAACAGTCGGAAGTTCCGGAGGATGTACCTGCAAACCAGCCGGGTGAAGGCGATCCAGCTGCTTTATAATGGTCGAGTGCACCCCGGGACTCTCTCTGAGTGTTTAGTGGTTGATTCGAGAGCCTGGGAGTCGATAGCGTTCGAAGGCAGAGAGACGTAAAGTGGAGACATACACTATCTCCCATTACGAAGTTGACTTTGATGTCTGCGACTCTGCCCCTCACACGACTGACCGATCTCGACCGTGCCGGACTGTCTGACTGGTGTGTCGAGCAGGGTGCGGACGCGTACCGTGCTGATCAAATTCGGCGATGGATCTTCGGCAAACGTGTCGGTCACTTCGACGAGATGCATGATGTCCCCGTCGCATTACGCGCGAAGCTGAAAGACCAGTTCATGCTCTTCGACGCCCAGGTCGTCAGGCATCAGGTCGCCAGTGACCGGACTGAGAAGCTTCTGTGTGAGCTGTCCGATGGCGAACATCTCGAATGCGTGCTCATGCGCGAGACGAGCCGCAGGACCGTATGCATCAGCACGCAGGTCGGATGTGCAATGGGTTGTGTCTTCTGTGCCAGTGGCTTGAACGGCGTCAAACGAAACCTGGCGACCGGCGAAATCCTCGAACAAGTTTTGCGTCTCGATCGTCTGCTTGGTCCGGAGGAACGGATCACGAATGTTGTCGTGATGGGGATTGGCGAACCGCTTGCAAACCTCAAAGCTTTGCTGCCTGCACTCGATACGCTGAACGAAAAAGGAGCACTTGGCCTTGGTGCACGACGCATCACCGTCTCCACAGTCGGACTCCCCGACGGGATCCGAGCGCTCGCTGCCCACGGCAAACCCTACAATCTGGCGGTATCTCTTCATGCTCCCAACGACGAACTTCGCAATCGGATCGTGCCGGTCAACGCGAGGATCGGCCTGGATGCCATTTTGGCTGCTGCAGACGACTACTTCGACAAGACCGGCCGTCGTGTGACTTATGAATACGTCCTGCTTCGCGGGATCAATGATGAAGTCGAACATGCCCGGCAATTGGGAGCCTTACTCAGTGACCGCAACGCCCATGTGAATCTGATCCCCATGAACCCTGTGGAGCCGCTTCATTTGGACGCTCCCTCTGTCGTGCAAATGAGAAAGTTTGTTAATCGACTTGAGCAGGCGGGAGTGAACGTGACTCTGCGCAAACGCAAGGGGGCTGACATCGACGCTGCCTGTGGACAGTTACGTCTTCAGGAGCAGGTGGGAGCGATTCAACCATCACCGACATGACTCACATAAAAACTGTGCACTCGTCAACCACGACTTCTGGTAGAATACACTGACCACCAACGACGGAGGCCGGATGATGAGAAGACAACTTACAACTTTAATATCCGGAGTCGTGTCCCTGGGGCTCTTCGCCGTGGTTATGGGTCGGGTCGTGGGAGATGAGCCGGAGACCTCCAATCCTGAGCAAGTTCAGGAGGCTACGCCGACACCGGAGGACCAGCTGGAGGGGCAATTCAAGGACGACTTTTCGGCTGCTGGAGGAGGTCGTCAGGTGCAGGTCGACGGTGGCGACGCGGTCAGCGAGGGAGACGTGCACAGCAAGATGTTCTCGTTCGCACGACTGCCTCGTGAGATTCCAGGACATCTCAAGCTGATCATGACGGAGGACGACTCGACGAGCGGCCCGGATGAAAAGCCCGGTGTCTTAAGAATGGAGATCGCGGAAGTCCCTCACGCTCCGAGTATTCTGGGTTTTGTCTACCAGGGGAACGAGACGTCCGGTGAGATCACCATGCCGGAGTGGGAAGGCAATCAGATCTCCTTGAATGATCTGCGCAGGGCATTCATCACTTTCCGCTTCCGCGCCGAAAACCGGGAAGACCCCAATTCACTCGGCGCCACTTTCAAGTTTCGCTTCGATCCGGGAGTGCCTAAAAGCCGTAGATTCGGGGCGGATTTTGGAACACTGATCGCAACGAGCCGCTGGAGAACATTTCGACGACCGCTGGCGTCTGCGGATAACCTGCAGGCCTTTCTCGAAGTTGTGAACGGTGAGAATCCCAAGGCATACAAACTGGTGTGGAGCCAGGAAAACACCCTTTCCGACAACCGTGCCGGAGACTCGCTATTGATCGACGACTTGGAGATTTCGGTCGAGTAACGATTTGAGGACTCAACTTTCCGGATTCTGCAACTTGTCACAGGAGTAGAGACAATGGGACTCGCTTCAATTATCGGCTGGATTGTGTTTGGATTCATCGTCGGGCTGCTGGGACGTCTGCTCGTTCCCGGTCGACAGCCGCTTGGCTTCATCGGCACAACACTCCTGGGGATCGCAGGCTCTTTTGCGGGTGGATATCTGGGATCTCTGTTCGGTGGGGCCGGTGGTCCCTCAGCCAGTTGGATCATGTCGAGCATCGGTGCAGCGATCGTTCTGGCGATTTATCTGTTCTTTGCGCGGCGTGCCAAGTGACGATCAGTCAGGTGAATTGATCATGCTGGCTCCCTGGCTATGGCAATGCTCCTTTCCAGATGCGGCCTGGTTCTTTCTGATCGTTAACGGTCTGATTGTCCTGCTGTCCGTACTGTTGTGGATTCTTGTCCGCTGGGCATTCTCTTCTCAGCCGGTGTTTGATCACGTCAGACCGATCAGTTCGTCCGATATTGTCATGACCTGTGGGGCAGTGGTGATGAACGCGGTCGTTTCTCTGGGAGGCTGGTGGGGATGGAAAGCAGGCTACTTCTCACTGGCAGCATTCTCATGGGAGCGCGTGCTCTTCGATTTTGTCGCCATGCTGGTGCTGATGGATCTGGGGATGTATGTGACCCATCGGCTCGCTCACATCCCGGTCATCTATGACATTGTGCATCGCAAACATCATGACCACACGGAGACCAACGCCCTTAGCCTGTTTGTGCTCAGTCCGCTGGAGGTGCTTGGATTTGGCACATTGCTCGTAGGAGTGACGGCCTTGATTGGTCCTTGCGAAGCCGGACTCTCAGCCTATCTGGCAATGAACCTCCTCGTCGGTACCATCGGACATACAGGAGTTGAGCCACTGCCGCGTCGCTGGCTGATGCGGCTACCGCTGGGACTCCTCGGGACGAGCACCTTCCATGCTCGACATCATGCGGACCGAAACCACAACTTCGGCTTCTACACGACGATCTGGGATCGCCTCGGCCGAACGCTGGGAGATTGAGAGGGGCCGTCACTCCGTCTCACGCGGGGCATCGTAGAAGATCTCCAGTCCCTCTCGGGTTTGGAGTGCCTTGCGACCGCCGAGGAGGGCGCGAAAGGCCAGGCCGAGTAACTGTGAGGTCGAATACAGCCGGGCCTTTCGTGCAGACGTCAACACCGACTCGCGCAGAATGACGAAGCGTCCCTGTGCTTTCAGTGCTTGCGAGATGAACCGTTCCTCGGATGCGAAATAAGTCTCGTCAAAGCCACCCACGGCTTCAAATGCCTGTCGGGTTGAGAAGATGAAACAGCCTGCAGCCCAGCGGCACATCCTCAACCATAAGAAAGCAAACATGGCGGCGAGGATGCGGACAGGGCCTGTCAGTTCTTCAAACTCGACCCCGGCTCCTCCACCAACAGCTCCGTTTTCCATGGCTTCCCACGCAGAAATCAGGGTTTCGCTCGGCAGTCGAGTATCAGCGTCGAGGAACACGAGCCGATCCCCCAATGCCGCACGGGCACCCGCGTTTCTCACCGCTCCAATGTTATGAATCTCGACATCCAGAACTCGCGCCCCATGCTCCCGTGCGATGTCAGCAGTCCTGTCCGTCGAGCCGTCGTTCACGACGATGCACTCCCAAGGTTGACCAAGCGCATCTCCTGCTCTGCGGACGGAATCCAGAGTTGCCCCCAATTCGAACTCCTCATTCCGGGCAGGGATCACGATCGACAGGCGAGGCGATGGAATCATGAATTGACCTCAAGCCATTTGGCGAGCGTCTGCACCGTGCGGGGATGGATGAGGTAGCCGGTCCCCTCATGAGGATTCGGCTTCCCATCGCGAGTTGCTGGATTATAGATGCGGTGGTCAATGATCCGACATCCGGAACGCTTCATCAGACGGAAGTCGTTCGCCACGGTCTGGTCATGCGCAATGATGTCATCTTCCGCAGCGATATTGATCCACCGTCGCAGATTTGTCGGATAACGAAACTCATCAGGCACGTTGGCTCCCTTGAGGTTCTTGCGAATGGTCTCGTTGGCGAGCGGAGCACCGAGCGTGATCAGCAGATCGACCCGTCGATTCCACGACTCATGTCGGTACTCGCTGTAATGAGACAGCTTCCAAAGCACGTCATAACAGACGAGCGTTCCTAGGCTGTGCCCCACCAGACAGATCGGCCCCTCACGCTTCATCGCCTTTCGCAAGACCTGCACCAGCCGAAAGCGAACGTCACCGCCAAAGTGGACATCCGCCCAATACTCACGAATCTCGGGTGCATAGAGCTCGAAGAGATGTTCCCCCAGTTTCAGGAACGAGATCGGATGATCAAGCGTATCGGCCAGTCCTTCCAGCCAATGTTCGTGCCCACGCTGCTTCAGATAGTAGCTGCGACCAAACTGCCTGCGAGTCAGTTGCTTCAGGCCGTCAAGCGTTGCCTGGCGCATGTCCAGGTCATTTTCAACGGGTCGCTGACCGATGGCACACAGCCACTTGGCAGACAGATCAGCGTAATACACCATCGAGATATCCGCGTTGAGCAGCCGAGGCAACAGATCAGGACGGTCCCGCTGAAATCCTGCGGTGATGGCATCCAGCCACAACCGCATGTATCGGGGTTTTTGCGGCTTGAACCCGCGTCCATGGACGAGAATAATTTGTACAGTCATGTTGGCTGGCGATGTTGATGCGTGAGTTCCGATCTGTCCCCTCAGAAGACTCTCACACTCCTACTCTCGGCCCTCCGCGAATTCAATCCAGAACTTCGCTACGTCGGTTTTGCCAACGGTCATGACTTCGAGTACATTGATAGATTCAATCCCTCCTGCCTGATCTCACCTGCGTTCCAAACGGAGAATAATTCATGAGTGACTCCCTGACCTCCGGGATTTCCCGCCGCAATCTCTTGAAAGCCTCCGGCACTGTCGCGGCTGCTTCTGCTCTGGCAAGCCTTTCGCCGTCTTTATACGCCGCCGAGGATAACAACATTCGAGTGGCGCTGGTGGGCTGTGGTGGCCGGGGAACGGGAGCGGCCTCTCAGGCGATGTCTGTGCCGAACGAGCAGATCAAGCTCGTTGCCATGGCTGACGTCTTCGATGGCAAGTTGTCGCTGAGTCACAACGGCTTGAAGGCCAAGCACGGCGACCAGGTGGATGTGCCGGAGGACCGGCGATTCATCGGTTTCGACGCATACAAGGAGGCGATGGACGCCTTGAAGCCGGGAGATGTTGTGATCCTGACCACCCCGCCGGCGTTCCGCTGGGTGCAATACTCGTATGCGATCGAGAAAGGGCTCAACGTCTTCATGGAGAAGCCGGTCACGGTCGACGGGCCGACCACCCGAAAGATGCTGGCCCTCAACGAACAGGCCAAGGCCAAGAATCTGAAAGTCGGCGTCGGACTGATGTGCCGTCACTGCAAGGCACGCGGTGAACTGTTTGATCGGATTCAGGACGGACAGATCGGGGACGTGCTTTTGATCCGTGCCTATCGCATGCTCGGCCCAACCGGCAATACGCCCGTCAAGCCCAACCCCGGCGAACTCAGCGACCTGCTGTACCAGATCAAGAACTTCCACGGCTTCCTGTGGTTGAGCGGCGGAGCCTACAGTGACTTCCTGATTCACAACATCGACGAAGGCTGTTGGATGAAGAATGACTTCCCCGTCGAAGCGATTGCCTCCGGCGGACGTCACTATCGAGGAGACGACATCGACCAGAATTTCGACAGTTACTCGGTTGAGTACACCTTTGCAGATGGGACCAAGATGATGCTCGAAGGTCGCACGATCTTCGGCTGCCATCAGGAGTTTGCTACCTTCGTCCACGGATCAAAAGGGTCTGCGATCTGCTCGACGTCCTCACATATGCCGGCCAAGAGCCGCATCTTCAAGAACCAGCGTATGGTCAACGACGAGCTTGTCTGGGAGTTCCCGCAGCCCGAACCAAATCCGTATCAGCTGGAGTGGAACGATCTGATCGAGGCCATCCGCAACGATCTGCCGTACAACGAAGTCGAACGAGGGGCGAAGTCGAGCCTTGTGACTTCCATGGGACGCATGGCTGCTCACACCGGACAACTCATCACCTATGATCAGATCCTGAATCTTGATCACGAGTTCGCTCCGGACATCGACAAGCTCACACTCGAGAGCGACTCGCCCCTGATGCCGAACGCCGAAGGCAAATATCCGGTTCCACAGCCCGGCCTGATCACCAAGCGTGAGTATCAAGTGCTCTGACCGAGATTTTCACCTCGACGATTTGACCCGAGCCAATTCGACGGTCGCTTGCGGATTAGCAAAACATTCCGCCTTGGTATGACCCCAAGGCCATGCGAACCCGCACGCGACATCCGTCGGATCACATTGCGAAGAGTCACACGCCGCGAGTGTTGCCCCAGAGTTCAACGTGTAGCCGGGGCGACAAACGCCAGCCGCGGGTTTTGACGATGTCTGCAAGCCAGACCGACTTTTCACGCAGCGGCTCACGGTCCGTCGCCTGAGCCATGAGATAGACACGGTCTGCTGTGACGGCTGGAAATCCTTCGAGCCAGTGCTCGACATCTGTCACATCGTCGGGTGTGTCGATGACGAACTTCAATTGATAGTCATAGTCTGCAATCAGGCGATGGATGACGTCCGGCTGATATCGACGTTCATCGTGCCGTGCGGTCCATTCGCTGCCTTGAGGTGTCGAATTGGCGAGTTTCGGACTGATGGACATCAGATCCGCCTCGACGTTGAGATCGACTGTGCCCGCGGTTTCGATCGTCAGGTGATGCCCAAGTGCAGCGAGCTGTTGTGTCAAAGGCACGAGTTCCCTGACCAGCATCGGCTCGCCGCCGGTGATCACGACATGTTCACAGTTGTATCTGACCACCTCATCGATCAGGCTTTCGATCGTGCGCTGTTCCCCTTCCTGTTGCCATGACGTGTAAGGCGTGTCGCAGAACCAGCAGCGGAGGTTGCACCCGGACGTCCGCACGAACACGCTGGGCACACCGACGTATCGGCCTTCGCCTTGGATCGAGTGAAAGATCTCTGAGATCAACATCGAGCGACCATCTCACAGAGAACGAAGTCGAATCAGGATCGCAGCAAGGACGCAGCCGATCAGGTTGGAGACCAGATCCCAGCCGGTGTTGATGTATCCGCCGACATTCGTTTCGGGCATCATCAGGGTGGCGGCAAACTCAACCACTTCGTTCATCGCCCCAAAACCCATACCGGCAGCTGCCGCCAAGGTCAGCATGCCGAGCGTCGGGCGGATCTTCTCTGCTGATTCGTGCGTATGGGCTGCGAGGATACTGCGGAGTCCCTGCCAACAGAGCCATGTCGTCACGCCGAATCCAAATGCATGGACGATTTGATCGTATTTGAGAGTGTTCGGAATGATCCACCAGCTGAAGAGCACACGGACCTCACCGTTGATCGGCCAGCTCTCCGGAACTGCGACCAGTCCACCTGCCATGTGAGCCAAACCCCAGATGCTCAGGCCCCACAGCACGCCCTGCGACAGATTGACCCGCCGGTGCACCGCGATCACTGCGGCCGCGAGAAGCACCATGACCACAAGATAGAATGCAAACTCGCCGTTCTTGCGACTGGCAGCGACAATCGTCGCCAGGATCAAATACGCGGCATTGAAGGCCAGCAACGCGACGATGCCGGGTTGACGCAGTAAACCGGCGTCAGGTTGCTGTGAGGATGCCATCGTCAGTAGCCATTATCGATCGAGTGGAGAACATGATCGAAGATCGGCTGATACTCCTCCCACTTCCGCTTAGGGCACTTGGCGACAACGTTGATCTGCCATTGGACGCTCGTCATGGTCATGCGATAGCCCCGGATGGAAGAGCCAAAGCCCTCGCTGGCGGTAAACTCAGAGATGCGGACTTCGCCCCAGGGGATCTTGACGTTCTTGCCTGGCTGTTCCTCGTAGTCAGAATAATCGACGGCGATCCTTTCCTTTTGAAATTCGTGCATCTTGCCGATTGGCGTGAGTTCTTCCGGGATCTCTTCGTCGAGACCTCCGGGGTTCTGAGAGGCTCCGAACATATCACTCACTACGGAACCGGCCGGATTGCCTTTGATGGAAATGGTTGCCGTCCCATCCTCAAATCGCGCCCAAGGGGGGACGCCTCCGGTTCCGCCAGCACCATCGGTTTTCCAACCGTCCGGAGCGTCCGCAGAGAAATGGCCCTCCTGGGATTTGTACTGCACATACTTTTGCGGTTCCGGCGGTGCCTTCGTCGCGGTCGCTGCGGACATCACGACGTACCCCACTCCGCCACCTCCGATCAGTCCAAACAGCACCAATGCCACGAGAATGAGTGTCTTCCGACTCTTCGACGGATCACGGCGCTGGTCACTCTCCTCGGACCTGCGACGTTTGCGTTTGACGTTGACCAGCGGCGGCGGAGCAGCTGCAACCGGACGCGTATCGCGGGCAGAGTCGTCATCGAATTCGAATTCCTCGGACTTTGGTGCAGCAGTGTTCCGTGAAGAGGACTTGGTTACCGCAGGAACGGGAGCTGCCTCAGGAACACGCAAGGTTTTCTTGCAGCCTTTGCAGACCATCTTACGGCCCGCATTGGCCTCGGAAACTTTGTAGGCTTTGCCACACGTGCAACGGAATTTGATGGACATGTGATTTCGATGAGGACATTCCGGAAACCAAGCTGACACCTCCTATTGTGACATGGATTCATCGTTCATCCAAGCGAATGCACCAGATTGTCCACCTAAACTCACAATCCACCTAAGAAATCCGTCGGATGATGTCACCCCTGCCCTGATTCTCGACGAGCTCCACTCAGCAAGATTTGAGCCGCAAATGTTAAGTTTTTGTGAATGCCCATGAGTGGCCATGTCATGGCAGTCAGAGAGCGTTACAATCCCCATCCTGATCGATTTCCCTCTTTTCCCTGAGCGGCCAAGGAATCCCGTGGACCTGGACAAGATCCTCGAACTTGTGTTCGGCCTTGTTGGCGGACTGGGCATCTTTCTGCTGGGCATGAAGAACATGTCTGAGGGGATGCAAGCCGTCGCTGGCGCCGGCTTGCGTCGCATGATCGCTGCCGTCACGACCAATCGGGTTCTCGCGACGCTGGTTGGCATGTTCGTCACTTGCGTCATCCAGTCCAGTTCGATCACCACCGTGATGGTCGTGGGATTCGTCAACAGCGGCTTGATGACACTCACGCAGGCGATTGGTGTCATCATGGGAGCCAATATCGGCACGACGATCACCGGCTGGATTCTGGTTTTGAAAGTTGGAAAGTACGGCCTGCCCCTGCTCGGAGCATCCGCGTTCACATATCTCTTCTCCAAGGGAGATCGCCCACGATACTGGGCCATGTTCTTTATGGGCGTGGGAATGGTGTTCTTCGGCCTCGAACTCATGAAGGACGCCTGTGAGGTCATTCGAGACACTCCCCAGTTTGAGGCCTGGTTCCAGCGTTTTCAGGCGGACAGCTATTGGGGTGTGCTCAAGTGTGCAATGGCAGGATGTATCCTCACGATGCTTGTGCAGTCATCGTCCGCCACGCTGGGCATCACGATCACGCTCGCCACGACCGGTGTGATTGAGTACCGCACGGCCGCCGCACTCGTTTTGGGTGAGAACATCGGCACCACGATCACGGCCATCCTGGCGTCATTGGGAGCGACCACTAATGCCAGACGGGCAGCCTACTTTCATGTGATCTTCAACATGCTGGGCGTGTTCTGGATCACGCTCATCTTTCCCTGGTATATCGACCTGATCCTGCGGATGGTTCCCAACGACGTGACGATGCAGATCGCCACGACTCATACCGTATTCAACATCGCTAACACGCTGTTGTTTCTGCCGTTCGTCGGTGTCTTCGCCAAGCTGTTGGAGCGAGTAGTCCCGGGCAAGGTGCTCAAAGAGAAGCCCCACCTCACCGACCTGGACATCCGCATGCTCGAGACCCCTGCCCTCGCCATCGAACAGTCCCGGAACGAGATCCTCAAAATGGGGACCGGGTGCATCAAGATGCTGGGTTGGCTGAATGAGTTATTGAATCAACCAGAGCAGGACGCCCAACTGGTCGAACGCCTCAAACATCGGGAAAAAGTGCTCGACAATGTGCAGGACGAAATCTCACACTTTGTGACCCATCTCCTGTCTGGGAATGTCCCCCTCGCCATTGCTGACGAAGCGCGTCAGCAACTCCGCCTGGCCGATGAATACGAATCCATCAGTGATTACATCGACACCATTCTGAAGTTCGACCAGAAGCTGCGTCGGGTGAACTTACGCTTCAGCGAGGGTCAGCTGGAAGAACTTCACAAGCTCAATACGCTGGTGACGGACTACCTGACTGGTGTCAACCTCGCTTACCGCGACGACAACCCTGATGCGATTCGGAAGTTGGACACGCTCAACAGTCAGATCCGCAAGCAGATCAAACAACTCCGCAAGGAACATCTGGATGATCTTTCCACTCGTGAGATTGCTCCTCAAGTGACGGTTGCTCACTTGAACGCGCTCAATGCCTTCGGACGTGTCCGCGACCATAGCCAGAACATCGCTGAGGTTGTCGCCGGGGAGAAGTAGCGCGACAATCGATCGAGCGTTTCTCGGTCATCTCGTGTTGCTGAGCGAAAGAGGCAAGTGATGAGTCGGTCCAGATGGGGTCTGTCTTGGTTGTCTTGTCTGGTCCTCTGGTCCATCTCTGCGCCAAGTTCAGCTGGCGAAGAGCGAAAAACATCACCCGATGATTCTCCTCAGACTCCCCTCGTCGCGACATTCTCGATCGTCGCGTTTGATCCTCAGACCCAGGAGTTGGGCATCGCGGTCCAGTCACGCTTGCCCGGGGTGGGAGCAATCGTCCCCTACGCACAAGCCGGAGTCGGTGCGGTCGCAACGCAATCGTTGGCGAACACGCGTTTTGGCCCGGAAGGTCTCAAGCGACTGATCGCGGGCAAGTCTCCCCAGGAAGCAATCGACGAAATGATTGAAGCGGACCCCGAGCGGGAGGCCCGCCAACTCGGAATCGTCGACGCCCAGGGACGAGTCGCCTCCTTCACTGGCGATGAGTGTCTCAACTGGGCCGGTTCCAAAACGGGAGAAAACTACACCGTGCAAGGAAACATCCTCACAGGTCCCGAAGTGATCGACGAAATGGCTCGCGCTTTCGAGAAGACCGAGGGCGTCCTCGCTCTTCGGTTACTGGCAGCACTTGATGCCGGTCAGAAAGCCGGAGGTGACCGTCGTGGGATGCAGTCGGCAGCCCTCCTCATCGTCCGTGACGGCTGGGGATACGACGGCCAGTCCGATCGCTTTCGCGATCTCCGTGTTGACGATCACGCGTCACCCATCGAAGAACTCCGCCGCATCTACCACGTCCATCGCAAGGTCTTTCGACGTCCAGTGCTGATCTCCGATCCAGAATGATCGACGCATCCAGCGATACTCTTGATCAGAATACTGATGTGAGTCGTCGGGCGTTCTGCCATAATCGGCGGAACTCACATCTGATTCAGGAGTCTCGATGTCATTCAATCGTTTTCAGGGAACCGACACGTACCTGGTGACCCCCGAACTGCGAGACGCGGTCAACGTCGCCATCGCATTACAGAAGCCGTTACTCATTCGGGGTGAACCTGGGACCGGGAAAACAGTCCTCGCGGAGGCCGTTGCTGAGAGCCTGCAGATGAAGTTATTGACTTGGAACATCAAGTCCACATCGAAGGCTCAGGAAGGACTGTATGTCTACGACACGGTCCAACGCCTGAACGACGCCCGGTTTGGTGAGGGAGACATCAGCGACATTCGGAGATACATCAAGCTGGGTCCGCTCGGAAAATCGCTCACGAGTGAACAACGGGTCGTCCTGCTGATCGATGAGATCGACAAAGCCGATATGGAGTTCCCCAATGACCTGCTGCACGAACTCGACCGCATGAGTTTCTCTGTGGCGGAAACGGGCGAACACTTTTCGGCGAAGGAACGACCGATTGTGATCATCACCTCCAACAACGAGAAGGAACTGCCGGATGCTTTTCTTCGTCGATGTGTGTTCCACTACATCGCGTTTCCTGATCGCACGATCATGGCGGACATTGTTCGCGTGCATCACCCGAACGTCGAGGAAGAGCTTCTCAAGCAAGTGCTCCTGAGGTTCTACTGGCTGCGTGACCTCCCCACGATCCGCAAACGACCATCAACCAGCGAACTGGTCGACTGGATTGCCGCACTGCAGCGCGGAGGCATCAGCACATACACACTCGCCGCAGAAATGCCCTTCCTCGGCGTCCTCCTCAAGAGAGAGAACGACGTCGAAGCTGTGCTGGCGATGCGAAACTGACGATCACCCATTCGTAGCTGAACTCGCCAGAGTTCAGACTTCCCGACAGATTATTCTTGCTGAATTCTGGCGAATCCAGCTACATCTTCCACAGCCAAGATGTTCGTCGACTTCTTCTATCACCTGCGACGCTTCGGCCTGAAGGTCACGATCACCGAATGGCTGTCTCTGATGGAAGCGCTCGTGGTGGGGCACGAACGCGCGAGCCTCGATGCGTTCTATCACCTCGCACGTTGCCTGCTCGTCAAACGGGAGACGGACTACGACACATTCGACCGGGCATTTGCTGCCTACTTCCGAGGTATCGAGAATGGACCGGACATCACTGAAGAGTTGTTGAACTGGCTTGAGGATCCGCTTCTTCCGGACATCAGCGTGGAAGACAGAGCCAAACTCGAAGCCCTCGAACTCAACGAGTTGCTGCAACGTTTTCATGAATTGTTGGAGGAACAGAACGAACGTCATGACGGTGGCAATCGCTGGATTGGGACCGGCGGCACTTCCCCGTTCGGTCATCATGGGGTCAATCCGGCCGGCATCCGTGTGGGAGGCGGCGGAAGTGGCGGCGGTTCAGCCGTGCAGGTGGCAGAGTCCCGCAGGTTTCAAAACCTCCGATCCGACCGAATCCTCGATACGCGTCAGATCGGCGTCGCACTGCGTCGACTGAAACGCCTCAACAAATCAGACGGACCGGAGGAACTCGATCTTGAGGCTTCGATCGATGCCAGTGCCCGTAACGCGGGCGAGATCGAACTGGTGTTCGCCCCGCCACGTCGCAACCGCATCAAGCTGATGCTGCTGATGGACGTCGGCGGCTCGATGGACCCGTTCACGACCCTGTGCGAGCGACTCTTCAGCGCAGCTCACGCAGCCAACCACTTCAAAGAGTTCGAACATCGCTTCTTTCACAACTGTGTATACGAGACCCTGTATACGGACATCTCCCGCTGGGAAGGGGAACCAACCACTAACGTCCTGGCGAATCTGGACCACACCTGGTCAGTGGTGTTCGTCGGAGATGCATGGATGGCTCCCTACGAACTGACGAACGTCAACGGGTCCCTCAACTATTTCCATCGCAACTCGATCACCGGCCTCGAATGGCTCCAGCGAATCCGCGAACGTGTTCCCAACTCTGTCTGGTTGAACCCGATGACGAGCGAACACTGGGGAGCCACGTCGACGCGACTCATTCATAGCGTCTTTCCCATGTTTGAACTTTCGATCGACGGCCTCACGGAGGCGATCGACGTTCTCAGGGGCTCACGTCCCAACCGTCCACTGACTGCACCGCTCAGCAAGACGTCCTACTTCTGACCGAAAGTAGCCATCATGTTCCGCGTAAGAGGCGGATCAGGTGCAGACTCCCGTTAGATTCGCACCCGTCAGAGCGTCACTGCCATCAAGCTGAGCGTGACGATTACTTTCACTGGCGACCATCCTCAACTGGCTCGCCTGAGTCCATCGCTTGCCTGAGCACGCAACGTCCGCTGCAAGTCCGCGTGGATGTTCCACCACGTTGTGCGGGGCGATGGTTCCACCACTTCAAGTGACGTCATAAACCTGACCACTCGCGTCAGGATCGTGTAAGTTGTCTCCCCCTTCAGCTGCCACGGCTTCTGCGGACCGTAGTAGTGAATCACCCTGATATCGTCCTCGATGCGTCTCCACGCCTTTGCATAAAAAGCAAGCAGCCATGGCACGTTGTATGCGAACGGGAGCCGCCGATCAGCTGGACCGGTGTACCAGTCAGCATAGTACGAATTGAGAAACCCCTGATCTCCGCCGTCGTATGACCCCAATTCAGAGAGTTGTATCACCATGTCATCAAAGACAATCTGCGACGGCGTAAGCACCATGACTCCCGAGTTGAACTGATCTGGAGCTGTCCCGCAGGGACCAGCCGCAAAATCAGGGCGGTCGAGCAGCTCGGTCAAATCTCCGACGACAGTCGTGTCAGCATCGAGGTAGATGATCTTCGCATACTCGGTCTGCTCCCACACCCGCAACTTCGTGTATGTCGTCGCAAAGCTGGCGAACCCCAGTTGCTTGCGAGCGTTGGGATTGGCAATCGCCACCACTTCGACGACACGATCCCACACCAGCAGCAATTCGTCACGTGCGTCCGGACCGACATCATCCGTCACGTACACAACCAATTCATGCGGCCACTTCTGCTGTCGAAGCGAATGACCGAGGACCATGGCACCGATGACGTACTTCGGAGTCGTCACGACCGTCGCACACGCGTAACGACAACTATCCGTGACAGTGCTCAGGTGGCGGTTCATACTCATGGACATTCCCGATCCCCTCAACTTGATCCAGTTGACGGCCCGTATCTGAGCTATTTCGTCAGAAGTCCCAAGAGATATCCACACAAACTGAACTGGTGTCCGCGATGAATGAATTCACCTCAGTAACACCATGATCACTCACGCCGATGGGGACTGGATTGAAGAATCTGAAAGCCGACAACCGCGCCAATTGTCACAACCGGTACCGATGAAGATCGGGAGGTGGTCGCTTCTCCGGGCCTATGCAGACGAGTGTCGTAGACTCAAAAAGAAACTTGTGTCTGTCAAACAATCGATCCCCGGTGAAATCATCGCCATGAACTGTTCCAATTGCGGTGCCCCGCTCTCTTCGTCGGTCCATCAACGTTCTCTGCTCTGCGAGTATTGCCGATCCCATCGGCACCTCACAGACGATCTGGTCAGCGATGAGGGCGTCGTTGACCTCCATCACCCGGGAGACCACGACTGCCCGACCTGTCACACGCCCTTGCATCGAGGGTTGATGGAGGAGGCACAGATCGAACACTGTCCGCGGTGCTGTGGACTGCTCCTGCCGGGCGATCTGTTTCGCGAAGTCGTCCACAGTCGACGCGCTGCCTACTCCAGTGCGGATGACAAACCTGCCCCCATCGATCCTGTTGCTCTCAAGACTCACCGCAACTGTCCGACCTGCCGTCAGTGGATGGACACGCACCCCTATTACGGCCCGGGCAACACCGTCATCGACTCCTGCTCCCACTGCGACCTCATCTGGCTCGACGCAGGCGAAATGACCACCCTCGTCCGCGCCCCCGGCCGACGTGGTTGGTAAGCCTCAAGCGGCACGCCTTGTTTGAGCCACCTGCCGAAGCCATACTTCATCAGGAATGATGGAGGTTTCATGGCAACCGAAGCAGTGCGAGGACGAGTCCCGACGCGAGGCTGGTGTCCGATCTCATTGGGCATGCTGCTGATCCTGGGGACCACGTCATGTGCACCCTCAGGCAGTACGGGAAGTGCAGCGATGAAAGCAGGGGATGTCGTTTTCAGCGGCGGACATGAGACTGATCCGCAGGATCACGGACGCCCGGTCGTGCTCATCGCTCATGCGTTGGATGTGAAACCCGAGGTCTTTCGCCAGGCGTTCAGCGGCGTGAACCCCTCACGCACCGGCCCTCCCACTCCAAGCCGGGCTCGCGCCAACAAGAAGGTGCTGATGGATGCACTCGGCAAATACGGCGTCACCAACGACCGGCTCGACGAAGTGTCCGATTACTACCGGTACAACCCCCAGTCCGGAGAACTCTGGACACACACCCCAGCATCCGCGACCGCGATCATCCAGGACGGAAAAGTCACCGGTTTCAAAATCACAAACCCCGGCTCCGGCTATACCACACCACCCACCGTACGAGTCATCGGATACGACGGACTCAACGTGGAGGCCCAGATTGAATTCACAACCGACCTGAAGTCAAACGGCCGGGTCAGTACACTGACGCTGAAAGACTGAAAGTCCACAGTGTTTGACCACGTTTCCCACATCTGTGGAGAGCGGAGCTAGGTAGTTGTTTGGTATTTTCACCGATGGTGATTTCAATGTGCGAAGTCAAGATTCACTTGGTCACCTCCAAGACTCTTCCCGGTTGACTGTGTCGTCTTGGCTGGCCCGATCCAGACAAGCGACCTGCCCCCTTTGATTTCTCCCACGAAATGGGAAGGCTACCGTGTGCGATCCGAGACTGGTTGCGAACCACAACCCGACAATTGGTGTCAACGCTAGCGACACAGCAGTGTTCGCACAAAACTCCATGTCCTTCGATGGAGAACCGGCTCTCACCAACTAGAATGGCTGAAGTCATGCGCCAGTCGAAAGCCAAAACAGAGTCTGAATCCTTGTTCGAACAGTATCTTTGCGCGAACGGCTACGAGGATTGGAGCTACGAGCCGGAGGTAGGCCAACAGAGCAGACATCCCGATTATCTACTGCGCTACGCGGGTGGTGAATTGCTCTTCGAAGTGAAGGAACTTCGCTAAAAGAGGCCTCAACCAGATGGACTCATACCCATCGATCCCTACCGATCTCTTCGTTCAAAAATCGACGAGGCACGTAAACAGTTTCAACAGCTCAAGCATCACTGTTGCGTTCTAGTGGTGAGCAACATCGATGATTGGGAGGCTAGGCTTGATCCCGAAGTGGTTCTTGGGGCAATGCTGGGCGACCTTGGCTTCGCCATAGGCTTCGACCATGCGAGCGGGAGATTGGTTCCCGGTACCGAGCGGAACAAGTTCTTGGACGGTGGCAAAATGATCCGATACAAGACAGGCGATGCACAAAACACCACGATAAGTGCAATCGTAGTGTTGGAGAGATTCCGGATACCTGATCTTGCGTTTCAAAAGGTCGTGAATGAGGAAATCTTGCGTCGTGAGGAAGCAACACGTCAGACACTAAGCGATCGCGAGAGGCTTGACGTGCGTTTCGCCATGTACGGTAATCACTCTTTGCAGACTCGCGACGCGCCACGAGTCTGCGTCGTTGAAAACCCAGTTGCTCGCAGACGTTTTCCAGAAGATCTGTTCTGAGGTGAGTTGGACGAACATTGGCGATTGTCTACCAATCTGGAACGAACGTTCGCTGGGCGCCTATTGACAGACATCGAGCGGGCGGAAGTGAAGTAGGTCATGTTCCGCATGACGTTCCTGGACACTCGCTTGTACGAGAAGAATGGGATCGAACATGCCCATCCGATTCGTCATGCACAGCATGACCTACTCGGTTTGGCAGCGTGTTGAGTCCCGAAAGCGGTGCGTCCCTTGAAAGCGTGGGGACGGGTGGGACAGAAGCGGGCGACCGGTTGGCAGCAATCAGTGTTGGTCGCGGGAGAAAGAGCAGCATCTGGTCACGTCGTTGCGACCAAGATGCTCAGCGGGGAGTCAGACCGTCGTATTCAGCTCATGGTGTCAAAACAAAGTGGTCTGCTAATCGCCCCCGGTTGCTCTTTACAGGGAGAAGTTATTCACTCCCTGACGGTTCGAGGTGCTGCCGGCTCGGTTGGCCATGTCGGCGGGGCGTCCGTCGTCGGCCAGTCGAATCGCGGCGATGATGTCACCGTCCTGCTCTGGTGAAAACTCCAGTCCGGCGGTTGCAGCGGGAACGTTTACGTCGGGGATGACGCCTGCTCCGGCCATTTCGCGTCCGTTCGGGGAGTAGAACTTGGCGGTGGTCAACTTCAGGTCGCCTGATGCGGTCCGCAGTGGAAAGTGCGTCTGCACGGTCCCCTTGCCGTAAGACCGACGTCCGACGATCACGCCTCGGTTGTTCTCCTGAATGGCCGCTGCGAAGATCTCACTGGCGGAGGCACTGTTCTCGTCGATCAGCACGACCATTGGAATCTTCCAGGTGCGGTCAAAGGTGGCAACTTCCTGTGTGTTGTCCTCAGCGTTCCGCCCCTTGGTCGAGACGATGGAACCGCTGGTGATGAACTTGTCCGAGATCGAGATGGCTTGCGTCAACAGTCCACCCGGGTTGCCTCGCAGGTCGAAGACGAGCGTCTTCATGCCGTCCTGGTAGAGCTTCCACAGAGCCGCGTCGAGGTCCTTAGTGGATGACTCGGAGAACTGCTTGAGGCGGATGTAGCCAACCTTACGGGACGGGTCGAGCATCTTCACACCGGTCACACTGCTGACGTACACGCTGCGGCGAGGCAGAGTGACGTTGCCGGTGCTTCCGTTACGATTCACGGTCAGATTCACGCTGGTGCCTTCCGGTCCGGTGATCATGTCAGCGGCCTGATTGAGGCTCATGCCTGCGATCGACTGGTTGTTGATCGCGGTGATGATGTCACCCTGTTGCAGCTTGGCTGACTCAGCCGGTCCACCTTCGATCACACCGACAATGTGCATCCCTTGGTCGTGAGCCTTCAATTCGACGCCGATGCCGACGATCCGCTCTTCGAGTCCTGCACTCGGTGCCTGTGCCGTTGCAGCAGGAACGAAGGAGGAGTACTTGTCGAGTGAGTCGATCGTGCCATTGATGAACTCAAGGGCGGTCGCTTCCATCGGGATACCGAGTGAGCGGTTGAGGACACTTGCTGCATACTGCATGACGCCGAGGGCTTCCTTAGCACTACGAGCCGGCTGACGGCTGGCGAGTCCACTCAGTTCGCTTTGAGCCTGTTGAACGTTGGCCGAGTATCCGTTCGCCCGAACAGCTTGCAGGAAGGTCGGGTTCTGGATGGCACGTGCCAGCGAAGCCAGGGCTCGCTCGGTGCGCTGCTCATAGGAACTCGGACTGACGTGCCGCTGATCAATCATCTGCGACATCTCCATATACAGAGAGGTCAGCTGATTCATCGAGGTCGAATGCAGGAATCCCAGCATCCGTGGATCGGTGTAGCGGTAGGTCAACTCGTCGTCGATGCTCGGCTCTGCATGGGAAGGAGCCGGGCTGACCGGTTGCTGCTGGTAGGGCGACTGGTTGAAGAGCTGGTCGCCGTAGTTCGGCACGCTGACCGGTGAAGTCGACGGGAACAACTCATTGCTGTTGATGGGGAGGTTCGGACGGAAATTCGTGTGGGTTGTCGGCTGGCCGGCTCCCGGACGAACGGCATAACGTTCCTGGGCTGACGCGAGCGTCGAGAGTGAGAGGAGCAGACTGCAGGCGAGTGCCCAGCGGCTGATCCAGGTCTTCAGTTTGGTGCGATGAGTCTTCATCGATCGGAGTCCTTTCTTGGTGAGATGTCGCCGATCAGGTTTGGCGAGTCACTCGGTCTTCAAGTGGTGAGAGACAAAATTGAGGTTTCAGGTTCAGGGATCAGACAAGGGCAACTTCGTAGGTCATTGTCAGACTTGGGTCCGACTCAGACTCGTCAGCGTCAACGGAATCACATTCCGTTGGGTTCAGCTCTCCCCGGCGAACTCGGACCGAATTCGGGGCTTCGATTCCGATTTTGACTTTGCCGCGGCCAGTTGCAATCACTTTGACAACAACGTTTCCACCGATGTGGATGGTTTCATTCTGCTTGCGAGTAAGGACGAGCATTTCCAATCTCCTTTTGGTTGACTTCATGTGAGGCTCGAAAGTGTCGCATGACTTGGGTGTCATCTCGGTGACACCTCTTGTGATGTCAATCGTGCGACAGTTTCATACATATGCATGTGGCGTGCCGAATGCCAACAGTACCGATCAACACACGACGTAAATTTCATCATTGAAACACTTTGCACGTGTCAATGCGAATCTCAGAAAAATCCAGTTGTTAAACTTTGCGGAGTAGCATTTACCAAGAACCTCGATCGACGCATTGTCAATACGACAATTCGACCAGCGTCGTGACATCCTGTTGACTACAGGCAGTTTCAGCCGGTCTAGTCATTTTGACTGACAACATGCCCCTGATCAGCAAGGTACGGGCGGTGATCGACTTTGGAGGTGCGTCTCCTGCAGATGATGGCAGAGTCATCCTCATCACCTGAGAAGACCTCAAAAGAGGTCTGCCAACTCATTGGTCGTCAGATATCACTGGAGAGTTGCAGTCACGTCTCGGGGGATGACCAGATGGATCTTGCCGATCGATGAGAGCTGGAACGTCAAAGCGAATGAGTGCGAATCATCGCAGTGTGTGTACGGCTTGAGTTGCGAATCAGAACTCGAGTCGGTTGAACAATGTCTCAACTCTTTTCTGCAATCCTTTCGATGCGTCGAGTCCACTGATACACTGTCGGCTCCTCGCTGATAGTTACCCGCCCCGTAAGAGATTGCCCGCCATGAAATTCGTCGTCTGGGGACTCGTGCTCCTGCTGGTAGTGATTCACCAGGACCTCTGGAATTGGGACAACGACCGTCTCGTTCTGGGATTTCTTCCTGTCACTCTGGCCTTTCATGCCTGCATCTCCCTCGGAGCCGGCCTCGCCTGGTTCCTCGCAATCAACTTTGCCTGGCCGGAAGGACTTGACGATGACGCCGATGCTGCATCTCACAAAGGAGGTGCAGCATGAGTCCAGGCATGATCAAAGTCGTCATCATCGGATGCTATTTGGCGTCGCTGCTCTTTCTAGGGGTCTTCTCTTCCCGACTGTTCAAGGGCACGAGTAAGGACTACCTGCTGGCCAGTCATTCGATTGGCCCATTTCTCCTGTTAATGTCGTTGTTTGGCACAACGATGACCGGTTTTGCTCTTGTCGGCTCGACGGGTGAAGCATTCGTCGAGGGTGTGGGCGTGTATGGCATGCTTGCCTCTTCGAGCGGAATCATTCACTCGCTCTGCTTCTTTGTGCTGGGAATCCGACTGTATTCCTGGGGCAAGAAGTATGGTTACACCACTCAGGTCGGATTCTTCCGAGATCGCCTGGCCAGTGACAAGATTGGACTCGTGCTGTTCCCGATTCTCGTTGGTTTAGTGGTGCCGTACCTGCTCGTCGGAGTCATCTCAGCAGGCAAGTCGATCGAGGGTGCGACGCGAGGTGATTTCCCCGGGCTGTCGGAGAACGGCGGCATTCCCCCCTGGCTGACGGAACTGGTGATCTGTCTGGTGGTGCTGGTCTATGTGTTCTTTGGCGGGATGAGAGGCACCGCATGGGCCAACACGTTCCAAACGCTGGTGTTCATGATCCTGGGAGTCGTGACGTTCTACATCATCGCGACCAGTCTGGCGGAGAATGCCGTAGCTGAGGGACGTGTGCAAATGGAGAACGGCGAAGTGCGGACCGAACCGCCGAGTGGATTCATGGATTCTCTCCACATTGTCAGCCGTGAGATTCCAAAGGCGAGACGGGTCCGGGCAGAAGTGACAGAGGCTGATCAGATCGAGACGGTGGAGGCTCCTCCGCAATTCCGGACACGGCATCGCCTCGACCCGTGGATGTTCTTTACCTACATGCTGATCCCCTTCTCGGTCGGCATGTTTCCCCACCTGTTTCAGCACTGGTTGACAGCTCGCAGTGCCTCTTCCTTCAAACTGGCGGTCGTGTGTCATCCAATCTTCATCATGATCGTGTGGGTGCCTTGCATCCTGATCGGCGTTTGGGCCACAACGGGACTGCTGACACTGCCGCCACCGTTTCTTGCCAATCAGAGCGAGAATGCAAACAAGGTGCTCGGCTTCATGGTCAAAGCCCTGTCGGGTGATGTGCTCGGCGGGTTTCTGCTCGCGGGCATCCTCGCAGCCATTATGTCGAGCCTCGACAGCCAGTTCTTGTGCATCGGCACGATGTTCACCAAGGACATCGTGGTGCACTATGGTGGAGAGGACCGATTCACTGACAAGCAGGTGATTCTCATTTCACGCTGTTTCATCATCGCGGTGGTGGTAGCAACATACGCATTGAGTCTGACGGAGATTGCCCAAACTCGAGTTTTCCAATTGGGTATCTGGTGCTTCAGCGGCTTCTCCAGTCTGTTTCCGTTAGCGTTCCTGGCGGTGTACTGGCGTGGACTGACGAAGTGGGGAGCTTACGCTGGCGTGCTGACAGCGGCCGGACTTTGGGTCTACCTCTTCCGGATGTCGAACTTCGGTGAACGCGAAAACTGGTCGCTCGACTTCACACTTGGTGATCAGACAATTCACACCATGCCTGTGGCAGCCATGTTTCTTGCCTCACTCGTGGTCACAGTGGTCGTGTCGCTCACCACCCCTAAACCAGATGCCGAGACCCTGGACAAGTTCTTCCCGAAAAAGACCCACGGGGCGTAGCCCGTGGGCTTTCGAGACGTGATCAAAGCCCACGGGCTACGCCCCGTGGGTCAATCGATGGAGTCAGCGCCATGTCTCCACCAAACACACCCACCAGCTGGCGATGGTTTCATGTCATCCTCGGCACTTACGGCTCGTGGCTTCCCGGTGATCCCCGCGGGTTTCGAACTCGGCATCACCGAGATCATGTCGATGGCGACTACAAGAACCCGCCACCGACCGGTCTCTATGACGGACTCAACGGAGCAAGTCATTCCAGTTTGAAGTCATCTCCTGTCGTTCTCACTTGGGACCAGCGTGTGATCGTCGGCAATGCGCTCCGATGTCGGCTTGAAGAACTCAAATCGACCGTCGCCTGCTTAGCGATCAGTCGACAACATGCTCATCTACTTGCCAAACTTCCACCGCAACAGGTCAGAGACACCGTCGGAAATGCGAAGAAGACGGCATGGTTCAAAATGCGCGAAGCGGGATTCCCGCAGAAGCTTTGGGCCAAGCGAGCAAAATGTGATCCCATGAATGACCGCCGTCATCAACTCAACGTCTATCACTACATCCTGCGCCACGAGCGGGAGGGTGCATATGTGTGGAGGTATGTGGATGTGTACGGTGATCGGGCCTGACCCACGGGGCATAGCCCGTGGGCTTTAGGGAGTTCAAATCTCGACGATTTCTACCTTCAGACTCTCAATGAAGGCGGTGACCTCCGCACGTTCGATCGAGGGGACCGCGAAGGAGTCGAGGGTTGCGTTCACGTGACCGAGAAAGATTGTCCAATCGGATTGGCTGATGCGCATCCCCTCGTGGCAGAGTTTCATGTTTCGACCGCGATAGTAGACAGGGCCACCGGCCACCGAGCAGAGAAAGTCGATCAGCAGTTGTTTCTCGCGGGCGATCCCGTCGCTGCCACGATGCGCCCAAAAGCGCCCGAGTTGTTCATCCGTCTGCAGACGGGGCAATAGATTCTCTGCAACCGCAGAAATCGCATCGTAGCCACCGAGTCGCTCGTAGAGTGTCTTCTCATTCATTTCGTGTCACCAATCTGTTGATTTGGTTGATGGTCGAACATACGACAAAGGGCTTTTCTCATGATGGCGCAGGGAGGCGGAGCCGCATGACCTCGAACCCGGTCTGGTCATGGGTCTTCACATTGATGAGTTCAAAACCCTGCTTGGCATAGAAACCGCGGCCGATTTGATTGTTGGTGAAGACCTCGACTTGCAGTTCGCCTCGCAACTTCCTTGCTTTCTCAATCAAGGCATGTCCTATCCCGGAGCGGTGGTGGTCGGGATGCACGAAGAGCGCACCGACCTCGTTCCCCATCAGCGCGACAAAGCCCACCACACAATCGTCCATTTCGGCGACCCATGTTTCCGTATTAGGGAGATACAGATTCGGGATGTTCACTCGCTCCTGATCCAGAAACTCTGGAGAGAGAAACGGATGTGCGACAGCCGATGCAGCTTCCCACGTGTCGAGCAGGTCCTCGAGATCGGGGTCTGTATAGGGGCGAATCACTCAGTTCTCCTTTGACGAATCGAATGCCTGCTCGACCAGTGTCAGCGTGATACGCCGCACATCCATGACGTTTTCTCCGGGGATTTCGAGGGCTCTCAGGACCAGCATGCCCTGCCCCTTCTTCAGCTCCATCTCTCCAAGGTTGAGTGAGCGGAATTCCTTCATCTGTGACTCAGCCGGCGGTCGAGGGAGCGTGTCCTGATTCGTGTACAGCGGTGGGTCCCAGCCGGGGGTCACGTGACCGTTGAGCCGGCCGTCGCCGAAGCTCAGTTCAATCAGGGAACCGACATCCGACTCGGGGCAAGTGTAATCGATGTCGACCTCATAGCGACCGGTTGTATGGACATCAATGTTCCAGACCATGCAATCGTCGGGGCTAGTCCAATTCACGAAGTAGGAACAGTTCGGGGCGTTGCTGCTTCGTTTGACATCGCCGAACGGCTCGCCATCACGAGCGGGGAGCATGGTGATCGGGAATTCCCGGTAACCAACTGGCAGAGGACGTGGATCGACGGACCTTCTGCCGGAGTTGAGCGGTACGGTCTGTTCGAATTCGTCAGACATTTCCTCTCTCCAGGCGGCAACGGCCTTTGTCAGTCGGGATGCGATCTCCGGTGCTTGCACAGTGATGGGAGTCGCCTGCCCCGGATCAGCCAGCATGTCGTAAAGTTCGCCCTGATGATCAAGTCGGAATTGCTGAGTCCGCACACTGTCGCGACCGGCCCAGGTCGAGAAGAGCATCCGATCGGGCCAATCGGCATCGTTGCCGTGTATGAGCGGGCTGAGGTCACACCCATCCAGAGGTTTGTCACCTACACGGTCAATGCCTGCGAGAGAGGTCAATGTGGGGAGTAGATCGATTGCCCCACAGATCTGGCTGACGGTATGCCCTGCTGGGAGAATGCCGGGCCAACACATGTAGCCCACACTACGAACGCCTCCTTCGTCGGTGCTCCCTTTACGCCCCTTCATGCCCCCGGTCCAGCGAAAGCTGTTCGGTCCGTTGTCCGAAAAGTAGAACACGATCGTGTCGTCAGTCAGCCCATGCTCTTTGAGTTTGTCGAGGACACGTCCGACGTTGCGGTCCTGATTCTCGATCATCGCGAGGGCACAACGGGTCTCGTCGAGCAATTCCTGATTCGGGTCGGTTGCCTGCTGTGTGATGGGTTTGTCTTTGAAACGAGCCCAGTCCTCCTCTGGCGCCGCCCAGGGAGAGTGCGGCGTGGAGAAGGGGATGTAACACAGGAACGGCTGCGAGTGGTGACGCTCTATGAAGTCGAGTGCCCGGTCGGTGCAGATGTCGACAATGTAGCCTTTTTGCCGGACCATCCGGCCGTTCTCTTCCAGGGGCGGATCGAAGTACTCGCCCCAGTGACCGGCGGTGTGTCCGAAGTATTCGTCGAAGCCACGTGCGGTCGGGTGATAGGGCCATTGCGAGCCGTTGTGCCATTTGCCGAAGGCACCGGTCGCATAACCGGCAGCCTGGAAGGCTTCCACGAACGTGTGCTCGTCGAGGTCGAGTCGCTCCTGGCCGAGAGACGTTCCCCAGACGCCGCCGCGCGGGTGATAGCGGCCTGTCAGGAACTCGGCTCGTGTGGGCGAACAGACCGGACAGACGTAGAACCGGTCCAGCGTCACACCCCGCTCCGCAATCGAGTCGATGTGCGGGGTGCTGACCTGTCGATTGCCCGAGTGACTGTAGTCCCCCCAGCCAGCGTCATCAGCAAGAAAGATAACCACATTCGGTCCCGCAGACGCCGAACTCGTCAACAGACAAGACAGCACAGAGAAAATGAGTGGCATCAGTCGTCTGGTCATTGTTGGGACCTGTACATGCAGAGGAAGATTCCGTACGGGCAATGTCCTGCCCAGGCGGTGCGTCAAAGTGTGATTCTGGCTTGCGAGCCGTTGAATGACCAGCTTGTAGCTGAACTCGCCAGAGTTCAGACTCATCTATGCATACAGCTGCTGAATTCTGGCGAATCCAGCTACAGCTCCACTGCGTCTGCCTCTTGAGGGGTTTGCCGAACATGCAATCAGAACGCTTCATCCGCAATGTGCTATGGGTTAGCGTGGGGTTCAACCTCCTCGGCGCAATGGCTTTCCTGTTTCCCGCGACCGTTGGTCAGTTATCCGCATTACCGACACCCGTCCCTCGCCTGTACACGTGGCTTCTGGCGTCGATGGTACTGCTGTTCGGTGGAATGTACGCGTGGTTGGCGATGCAATTGGAGATCAATCGCCCTTTGCTCGCAATCGGGGCCATCGGCAAGTTGCTGGTGTTCTGTGTGTTCACTGCATGCTGGATGCTTGGCGATGTTTCCCCGCTTGCCGTTGCTGGAGCGTCAGGCGATCTGGCCTTAGCTGGCCTCTTTACCTGGTGGCTGATCAGCGGCTGTTGAAGCGGACTTCGATTGGTCGAAGTATGCACAAACGAGAGCGAGCACACCGGGCAGGAAACAAAAGGGGAACACGGGGCCTCCCGGAAGCTTTCCGGAGGCTGCAAAGTTCAGCCCGTAGAAGGCGATCATGCCTGCGAGTGAGATCGCTCCGCCGATTCCTTCTCGCCACCAGAGTACGACCATTCCCACGAGCGCCGTCAGCAGCGCGACCAGCATGCCCAGTTCGACTCCCTTGAACTGCATCGGATCGAATCCTTCACCGACCGCGAAAAGACTCAAAAGCCCGACAAGCAACAAGCCAACGATTCGTGCGGTCCAGCGAAACAGACTGATCATGATCTGTATTTCACCTCCCCAAGATCACTTTTTTCATCTCTCAAGGCGAGAATTCTGTTCAGATCTCATGGCGTTTTCAAAAATGTTTGCAGAGTTGTAGACTGTCAGCACGTCCTCGTCTTGTTGAGATTAAGCAGATCTGCGATCGACCGTCTTCTTCTTGGGTGAAATTGAACAATGAACAAAAGCCTTTCACGGACCGTCCATCACGGATTTGTGCTCCTGTTGCTGATGGCATCGGGACAGTTTGCTGTTTCGGACGTCTTTCCCGGCGCGGATGTGTTTCCCGGCGCCCCGGATGCGCCCGACGGATACTCGTCCGAGTTGACGCTCAAGGCGGCTTTCGCGTTCGGTCAGGTCAAATTGATCGAACTTCCCAAATCGATTCCGGCTGACATCACCGAATACAAGGACATTGAGTACGCCAACGTCGATGGTCGCAGTTTGCAACTCAACTTGTACGTCCCCAAGGGAATCACCAAGCCGACCCCCTGCCTGGTGTTCATTCACGGCGGTGGCTGGAGCAAAGGGAACAAAGACGACTACCTGTTTTACAATCTGGCATTCGCAAAGAAGGGTTACATCACCGCATCGCTGGGATATCGCCTGTCGGGCGTTGCGAAGTTTCCAGCCGCGGTCCACGATGTGAAGTGCGGCGTTCGTTGGTTGAGGGCTCATGCTGAGAAGTATCACATCGATCCGGAGAAACTGGTTGCCATCGGCGGTTCCGCGGGCGGGCACCTCGCGATGATGGTTGGTTATTCAGACGATCCTCAATTGGAAGGGGAACTCGGGTACGCAGATCAGTCGAGTCGCGTGCGAGCCGTGGTCAACTTCTACGGAGTCGCGGACAGCACAACACAGAAGGCGAAGGATGCTCATCAAGTTCAAGGCTTCATCGGCGGTACCTATGATGAGAAACCGAAGATGTATCATCTGAACTCACCGATGGAGCATCTGACTGCCGATGATCCCCCGACGCTGACGTTCCACGGCTCGATCGATGAACTCGTGCCCGTTTCACAGGCAACACACCTGCATGAAAAACTGGACGAACTCGGCATTGAAAACCAACTCGACGTCCTAGTCGGCTGGCCGCACACAATGGACCTCCAGGTCGACGTCAACCGGCGCTGTCAGTTCATCATTGGCGAATTCCTCAAGAAGTACGCCCCCTTGCCTGAGTGAGTCATGTCCCTCCCTCAAGGAGAGGGGGATTCATAGAAACGAGATCCCGAGCTATGCAGAAAACCGCTCCTTCACTGGATCACACGCTGACTGTCGGAGAGGGCCGTTACGCCATCGTCGCGGCTCGATGGCATGCGGAGATCATGGATTCGCTGATCGACGGAGCCCGCAGCGCGCTGTCGTCACGGGGGGCAACGGAGTCGCAGATCGATGTCCTGCGGGTTCCCGGGTCCTTCGAACTGCCGCTGGCCTGTGAACAGGCAGCCCTGTCGGGGAAGTATGTCGCTGTGATTGCCTTGGGAGTGGTCATTCAGGGGGAAACGTCACATCACGACTACATCAACATGTCTGCGGCATACGGATTGATGCAGGCGGGACAGAAGACGGGAATTCCCGTCTTGTTCGGTTTGTTGACCTGCCATACGATAGAGCAAGCGCTGGATCGCGCTGGCGGCAAGGTCGGCAACAAAGGTGAAGAAGCCGCACTGGCCGCAATCGAGATGGTAAACCTGCTCAGGACCATCAAAGGCAACTGACGCCCACTCCCCTGAGCCACCTCCTGATCGAGACGATCAGCCCCTCCGAGCATCCGGTCCCCGGTGCGCCAGGAGTGTTCCCCACGAGAGACAACGGACATGGCCCGCCGCAGTTTGGCACGAGAAGTCGTTTTGCAGATGCTTTTTCAGGTCGACCTGAACCCTGATGTCGGTGCGCAGGCCGTCGCAGGGATGATGAAGGAACGCCTGCAGGATCCTGAGTTGCGAGAGTTTGCGTGGGTCCTGTTCTCCGGAGTCCAGGAATACCGTGCTCTGCTCGACGAGAAAATCACATCGGTGGCGGAGAACTGGAAGATGTCCCGCATGGCGGCGACCGACCGCAACTGCCTGCGGCTCGGTGCCTTTGAACTCCTGCAGACGGGCACCCCGCATCGCGTGGTGATCGACGAAGCCCTCGACCTCGCCCGGAAGTTCGGCAACGAAAACTCGGCACCTTTCGTCAACGGCATCCTCGACAAACTGGTGCCGGAGGAGAAGCGAACAGCCAGCAGTGAATCGAGTATGGAGAATTGAGGATCGGGAATCGGGCCGATACAAACTCCGATCTTTATCCTCCATCCTCCATGCCAGCACTGTTCTCCAGCGGGACACCAGCATCTGCCTCGTCTGGCGTGCGCGGCTTCACATCCGCAAACACGACCTCCGCAATCCCCTGCTTCATGGCCCGCAGATTCACCAGCAGGGCAAACACAGTCCCGATGCCCAGAACAATGAGAATGATCGTGGCGGAACTTCCGTTGTTGCTGAGGTGGAAGAACGTGGCAAACGGATTCAGCAACATCGTGATATTGTAACTCTGTCCGTAAAACGGCTGCCACAACATGGGTGCATAAGGCAGCATGCAGCCGATCACCAGCAGGATCAGCGTCAGCACGCGGATATGTCCAGCTCGTATGTCTGAGGACAGTCCCAGACACCAGCGTGCGAGCGCACAGGCGATCCCCAGATCGATCACCAGATAACAGGTCATGGCAAGCGGCACGTCCAGACTCCAGTCTGACGAACTCACGAGGAACGGGACGGTCGCAACATTGATGGCGGTGAGAATTGCCAGATGCACCAGCACATAGGCATATCCGCGGTTTCCACCATGAAGGAACGGGGCCATGAGCAATCGCCGCAGAGAACTCTCAGGCAGGTTCCGTCGAACTCGGCGTGACAGGTACGGATCTTCTGTTACAGCGAACAGTCCCACAGCTCCCCAGTGAATGAAAGAAAGAATGGTCGCAGGAATGATGACGTCTTCATCCAGCCGGAAGGTCGTCGGCGCCAACCATGTCAGCGCCAGAATTCCCCCCCACAGCAACAGGAACTGGCCACTGAAGACCATACGAATCCCGGACGTACGATCATCCGATTCGAAGGTGAGATGGGCCGTCGCAACTTTCTGAAAGAGCAGGAAGTAGCTGGCAGCAATCGCCAGACCAAACGCCAGAGCCCACCAGCCATCGCGATCAACAAGGCTGAAGTTCGTCACGAAACTCCCCACGAGCGACAGCAGAAACATGGTCTGAATGATCAGCATGCCCAGCATCACCAGTGAGGTGAACGCCTGAAACTGACGATGCTTGGTCATTGCGCTCGAAGCAATCGCGATCATCGAGGAGAGCATGGCCAGCAACAGGGTGATCACCAGCATGAAGCCGACCATCACGAAGTCGAATCCCTGCAGCAGCGACGTGAATGCAATGAACGGTGCGATTGCCGAGTAGAAGATCAGCACCTGTACGATCGCACTGAGCAGTTTTCCCCAAACGATCTGTCGCGGCGAGAGGGTCGTGATGCTCAACAGGTCGTACGTCGTTTGATCCCGCTCCGCCAGCAGACTGCGGTACGCGCCGAACGGAACCAGCACGAGTACCGCGAAGGCCAGGATCACGTAAAAGAACCAGAAGAACTGATTCCCGATCGCGCCGAACTCGATCGCATCCCCACCCAGCATCACCCCCAATGTGAAGATGAACCAACTCGCAGCGAGGAGCAGCATGAACGTCACGACAAACTGCCGACTTTTCAGCGACTGCCGCGTCTCCTTCACAAGAATCGGATTCGCATGGTCCCCCACACGTTCCAACATATCGATCGATTGTTCGATGGTACTCATGTGTTCTTCTGAGGGATGCGAATTGCCAGATTTCCAACGATTCTATTTCCCGATCTACTGCGTAATTCCCTCGGTGATGGCCATGAATGCGTCTTCGAGGCTCTGTGTTTTGCCGGTGAACTCCAGCAACTCGAACTTTTGCTCAACAATCCGCCGCAGCAGGTCGCATTGAGCGGCAGCATCTCCTGCGAACGTGAAGGAGACCTGCTGTGGACCCGTATTGACCTCGCTGATGTAGGGCTGTTCCAGCAGCCAGCGTTCCAGCCGTTCGACCCCGCTCATGACACGGGCAGCGAGAATCGTCGTGTGAGCTTCGTCGTCAAGCGATTCGGCCTCTCCAGTTCCAGTGTCAGTTGCCCCCGCAATGGTTGAGAGGGCTTTGCGACGCTTTCGCTGGGCTTGGATTTCCTGAATCGTGCCATGAGCGAGAATCTCTCCAGCTTCAATGATGGCAGCTGAGTCACAGATTTCGCCCAACTCCGTGAGGATGTGCGAGCTGATCAGCACAGTCTTCTTCATCTCGCTGGCGAGCAACGCGATCAGTTCTCGCAACTCTACCCGTGCACGGGGGTCGAGACCGGCTGCCGGTTCGTCGAGGACGAGGACTTCCGGATCATGAATCAGTGTGCGTCCCAGGCACAGCCGTTGTGACATCCCCTTCGAAAGTGAGGTGATCGGCTTTTCCGCCAGCTTGCGCAGCTCCGTAAAGACCATCACCCGCTCGACTGCGTCACGACGAGCCGCTCCCCGAAAGCCATACGCTCGTGCGAAAAAGTCCAGATACTCGACAACATCCATGTTCGGGTAGCGTCCGAAGCTGTCAGGCATAAAACCCAGTACCCGTCGCACCTTGTCAGGATCGTCGATCACCGAGTGTCCGCAGATGAACGCGTCTCCCGCGGTCGGCGTGTCCAGCGTCGCGAGAATCCGCATCGTGGTCGTCTTGCCGGCACCGTTCGGTCCGATGAACCCCATCACCTGCCCGGCATACGCCCGGAACGAGACATTGTTGACAGCCTTCAACTTGCCGAAAAAGCGATGCAGATTACGGATCTCCAGCGTCGGCTCGCCACGCCCGTTGGAAGAGGGGGCGTTGGGAAATGGAGAGGACTGTTGATCCGAAATCATCGCTGTCTCACTCATTGTGTTCTTCTCAACGACTTGGGGGAGTACGCCTTACCGAGTACCGGCACGCAAGCCTGTCTCCTCCCCTCAATACCATCCTTGCAGCATGTGCAGTGAAGCCTGTGGACGCGTCTTCTCGACTCCCAGCTCGATTCCGGGATTCTCACTGACAATCGCGGCATAGGTCGACGGTTCGATCTCCTTCGTGTCTTTCTTCAACTGTCGAAAAGTTCTCAGACGTCGTTCGGCGATGTTTGTCGAAAAACTCGCCTGGTTCGACTGTCCGTATCCGTAATATCGATTGAAGTCCCAGTCGAACATCCCGTTCGAGTTGTAACTCTGTTTCGGCTTGGCAAGTGGAAACACGCTCGCGAGTTGCTGAAACTCCCTGTGGTTCTCATCGGTCAGCAACGGCAGATGTGACGAGGCCCCGGCGGGGATGTCCTCACCGTAGAACAGTCGCCCCTGTTTGTCCGCAACGATCAGTGCTTTCAGTCCCCATTCGAGCCCATTCGTGACTTCGAGTGTGTCTCCTCCGGTGTCGGTGACGGTCAATCGCCCGCGCTCATCACGGTGAGAGACTGTCAGGAATTGAGTCCGGGTACGGGACGGTAACCATCCCGAGGCGAGGTTCTGCTGATCGGTCCAGTCGACCGCCCCGGACTCGAAGCCCGTATTCTCAGGCCAGATCGGATACACGGCTGTCTCGGTTGAGAACCGCATTCCCCCCCGCGGTGCGAGGCCCGCGAACAGAGCGATGCGGCCGATCGATACGGCCGTGTTGCTCTTCTGATCAATGAACGTCATGGTCCGTGCCCGCGACTTCGTGCTGAACCCATGTGCGAATGCGGAATAGCTGAACAGTGCCAGGCTGGTCGCCAAGGCAAACGCGGGGATCGTCAACACGAGCAGGTACAGGCGTCGCTTCCGCCATAGCCACAGGTAATTCAACGGACCGATGACGATCGTGAACAGCGTGATCAACAGCAGGAAGGCGAACACGGGGATGCCTCGCACTGACGGGATGAGAAAATCGAGAAACTCGTTACTCCCAATCCGGGCGGAGATGCCATGCCGCTTCGTCCATGTCTGCTGGTCATTCGGCAGGCTCTTGAGAAACCAGCTCCAGTCGTGAGCCGTGCCGGGAAACGGGTTCTCCTGAAACACAAACACCGTCCCGAGCATGAGTTGCCGGCTGACAAACGTCTGCTCATCGTCCGGCCATGTGAAGTCCTCAGTCTCGATTTCTGTATCAGCCTCTTCAGCCGCTTCTTCCACCGCTGGAACGGCACCACCAAAGCCTCCTCCATCTCCAAACGGATCGGCAGGGTCAACGACATTCCCGTATTGATCCGTCTGGACGATGTTGACCTTCATCCGCCTTTTCAGGTTGGCAGATATCCAATCCGGACTGGAAGTTGATAAGGAGTTCAAGGCCAGAACTCGTGACAGCTCCTCTGATTCAGCCGCTGGTTCTCCGACGTCGTAGACGATCAATGTTCCGCCGGAGTGCACCCACTTCAGGATGGCTGACCGATGGTCGTTCTCCAATTTGATCAAGGTATTCAGCGGGATGGCTACGAGGTCGAGGCCGGAATAGTCAATCCATGACTCAGGGAGTAGAGAGGGTTCCACCACCTGATTGTCCTCACCCGACGATCCGTAGTACGCGCCGCCGTAAGCGGAGGAGGTGGCACCCATGATGCTCGACGTCACGGCTGCCTCAAACGCGGTCGCGTCCACGCTAGTGGGAGAAATCACCAGCAAGGCCGGTCGCCGAGTGCCGTATCCGATGTCCGGCAGCGAGATGTTTCTCGTCAAATCTTTGATGAGCCGCCCGTTTTGCAGAACTCGCAACGAGCCATAGGTCCCGGCGCCCACACAGGGAATCGACAGCGTGACGTTTGCAGTCGCATTCTGTGACAGGCTCAACGAGCGGCGTACGGTCGGAACCGCTGGAACCGAATCAGTGTGATACTCAAAGGTAATCACGCGATCCAGACTCTTGTTCGTCACCTGAATCCGGATCGGATAATACCCACCGTCGCGACACCCGGCCCAGCGGCTGTCCACTGCCAACTCAAGATCAGCTGCCCGCATCGTGTATTCTGTTCCAGCTGCGAAAGCGGACGTTGGTTGGAGTCCCGTCAGGATGATGAGTAGCAGAATGCCCGCCACCCGCCACCCGAACGCCCCTCTGCTCACTGCGATCGCAAATTGATCGGACATGGTTACACCTCGATATCCTGAGGCACAGGTCGACCGACTTCCGGGACCGCTTCCACCAGCCGCTCGACCATCCGGACCGGAGTCCAGCCTTCCAACCGGGCGGAGTAGTCCAGGACCAAGCGATGGCCCAACACACTCACGGCCACCCGTCGGACTTCATCGAAACCCACATTCGGTTTCCCAGCCAGCAGGGCAGCAGCTCGTGACGTGCCCGCAAGTGCGATCGCTGCTCGAGGTGAAGCACCGTACCTCACATACTTGCGACATTCCTCAGGAGCATCAGCCGCCGTGGGGTGCGTCGCATTGACCAGTCGGGCAATATAGTTCGCCACTGCTTCCGGCAGATGGACGCCGTCAACCAGATCAAAAAGTTGTTCCATCTCTTCATGCGTCAGCACTTCGGAGAGTGACGGCGGCTGACCATGCTGTCGTTTGGAGATGATCTGCTGGAGCGTATCACTCGACACTCCATACACGTTGATTTTGAACGTAAACCGATCCAGCTGAGCCTCCGGCAGCGGATAGGTCCCTTCCAGTTCAATGGGGTTTTGTGTGGCCAGCACGAAGAACGGACGAGGCAACTCGTGTGTCTCTCCCATCACCGTGACACACCGCTCCTGCATTGCCTCCAGCAGGGCCGACTGTGTTTTGGGTGTGGCCCGATTGATTTCATCCGCGAGGAGCAGGTTCGCGAAGATCGGCCCTTTGTGAAAGACCAGCTTTCGCGAACCGTCCGCATCCTGCAGGATGGGCGATCCAACGATGTCACCTGGCAGCAGGTCAGGCGTGAACTGCACACGTCGGAACCCCAGTCCGAGCAGGGCCGACAGCGACTTGACCAGTTCCGTCTTTCCCAATCCCGGCAGACCTTCCAGGAGCATGTGCCCCCGCGCGAGCAAACAGATGGTGACCAGCTCCAGCAACTCCTGTTGTCCGAGAATGGCTGTGCCGAGCCCGCCGACCAGCTTGCCGATCATCCCTTTCGCCCGCTCGACCTCTTCCGGTGAGAGTAGACGTTGTGCCGTTGCGGTGTCGGTCAAGGTGTGTCTCCGTGGTAAGTCGCGGTTGTGTTATTTCGTCAGACAAGGGGACAAGGAGAGGGGGGAGACAAGGAGCTACTTTCGACGACGAAACCTCACTCACTTTCCGCCGAGTCAAAAAACTTCCGCACAGCCCCCCTGTGCCGCGGACGCAGCTTCCGGTTCCATGTCTCGCGACCGGCTGCGGGATCGTTCGCGCGTGCTGCTTTCCGAGGAGCTGATGTTGCGGGATCGACCTCCGGCTCGGAGCGTGTGATACCAATCACGTCATCCTTTGGATCTTCCTGCATTCCCGGAGGGAGAACGGTTTCCTTGAACAGGATCCCCGCATCGTCAGACTCGTCGCCCCATGCCATCTCAGCATCCCCCCGGCCACGACTGATGCCTCCTCGCCCCGGCTTGTTGCCGTTGCAGGCCTCACACTGACCACCTTCACAGTCGTTGCCGCAGTTCTGACACTGTCCCCCTTCGCATTCGCTGCGGAGTTCGCTGAGCTTGTCTGCCTCCTGCTGAAGGAAGTCCGACAGCTCGTTGAGGATTTCCTCTCGTTCCGCGGCGTCTTCAGGGAGCTGGAGTTGCCCGCTTTTCATCAGCCTTTGCAAGTCGTTCTTGCTGAGCCCCATCTTGCCCGCACCCGCAGAGAGGCTGCCGTTTTCGGACATCTTCCGGAGCGTTTCGATCAGGTCTTCTTCCAATTCCGCGAGCCGCTCGGCTGACAACTCACCGTTCTCTCCATTGGCGGCGCTTGCCAGGATGGCCGCCGCCTGAGCAGCCTGAGCGATGCCGACACTGGCCTCCTCCAACTGCATCCGCATGCGTTGTTCGAGTGCATCGACGGTCTCCCATTTCTCATGGGTGAGCGGAGCCTCCTCGGTTTCCTGCTGAAGTTTTTCGATGGCATCGCGGAGTGTCTGCTCCTCCTGCTCATCAAGCACCTCAGCCTCTTCGAGGGCCTCCAGCATGTTCTCAAGCTCGGACGTTGCCTGTTGACCAGCCGTGTTTTTGACGATCGGGTTCGCAGAGATCTCTCGCAGCGGCACGAAGCAGGCCCCGATTGTGAACAACAGCGGCATCGCCAGTGACCCGGCGAACCGCTTGGGGCGAATACGAGGCAGACTCTCGCGCCAACGCTGCTCGACCTGCGGGAGATGTGTCTCCCAATCCTCATCCGGAGCTTCGGTGAGCGTCATCAGCAGACCCCCTGCCCTCAGAGAGCGATCAAGCAGTGCAACCGATTCGCCTCGAGTGAATTGACCAGTCCTCGACGTCCACCACGCCAGCAGCATCACCGGCAGGGCTCCCAAGGCCACCCACAGGACGTGCGGCCATAGGGCGGGCGTGGTCAACTTGACGACGAGCACGATCGTACCGAAGCAGAACAGGTAAACCGTCAACCATTCGACGGCACGTTGCAGGAACTGCCCGAATCGCAGTCGACGAAGGTGCCGGTCGATCCAATGATCACGTGCGGTCATGACGTCAGCTCCCTATAAACCCGGACCTTCCACGATCACGTACGCACATTCTACCGCAAGAGTTCAAATGAAACCTCTCGTGGGGGCGAGAATTGTGCAGAAACACCACGCGGTTTCTTCCGTAATGACCGGGGAATGTGTCAGATGTTTACTCGCCGGTCGTGTGAATCGTATTGTAGACCACCCCTTTGACTTCCTCGCCCTGCTCGTCCAGGAGGCGGTAGTCGATCTGCATCTGCATGACCGGGACGAGGTTAGGCACCGTCAGGAAAACTTCGTAACCATCAGCGCTGACTGATGCGTTTGCGATCGGGACTTCATCCTGTCCTTCTTCTTTAGGAGCCTTGACCGAGTAGCGGGCTGATCCGTACTCGCCGCTCCACAGGTAGTTCCACTGCTCAATGTGATACCGCTCCTTCTGAGCAGCGATGCTTCGGTCGAGCGGCTCGCTGAACGTCAGACGGATTCCGGTCGGTTCAATCTTCAGGTCGACGGGGGACATCCAGCGCTTGCCGGTGTAACGCACCCGTTGCAGACAACCATCGACGATCGCTGCCGTCTGCCAGCCGTCCATTCCGACCAGATACAGATGACCATCCTTCGAGCGGAATCGTCCCCTTTGAATCCCTGAGTCGAATTGAAGACCCAAGTCAACAGCACCGGCTTGTTCGATGTCTCCGATCTTCTGCATCATCAGGAGCATCAGTCGGCATCGGCCAAAACTCATGTGCAGAGTGTGACCGGCCAGGTGTCCCCAATGATCGTCGGGCACGCTGACCTCTCCACCGGCTGAACCGTCCAACTGACGCGGCAACCAGCAAAGCGGGCCGTCATAGGTCTCCGGCGGTGTCTCGCGATGATGGGCACGAAAGTCTCCGTAGAATCCCCCTTTGCGATAGATGTCGATCCGTGTCGAGGGCATCCAGTTCCCCTCCTGGTCTGCCCCCGTGATACGTCCATCCGGCAGCACCCCCATGCCAATGGGATGACGAAACCCGGTGCAGAAGACTTCGCTTGTCTGTCCGTCAGGGGAGACTCTGATCACGGTCCCTCCCGTCGGCACCTGCGGATCCCCCGTTGAATGGAAGTAGAAGTTTCCTGTCGGATCCGTCTCCAGACAGGTGTCAAACGAATGTTCGCCCCCTGCGACGTGCCAGTCGGCGTTGAAGGACTCGTAGAAGTCGGCCTCGCCATCGTTGTTGAGGTCATGCAGACGAGTGAGTTGTCCTCGCTCCAGCACCATCACCTTGCCGTCGACCACCTTGAGCCCCAACGGCTGATACAACCCGGTCGCATACCGTTGCCACTCGACCTCATCCAGCGTGTCATCAACACCGGTCAACTTCCACACGTCGCCATGCACAGTCGAGACGAATACGTCATCACCAATGAAGTCGACACCGCTGAGGAACATCAACGCCTTGTACGGATTCTCGAACGGCACATCGACCGTATCGATGACATAGGCTGCATCTTCGGGAGCAATCTTCCCCTCGGTGACAATGCGTTCGGTCCATTGCCTTTGATCAGGAGAAATCCATTTCTCGAAATCGTCAGTGCCGGGGAACTGCATCTGCCCGAACAGGTTGACGGCTTGAAGCAGCTGCGCGTAGTCCGGTCGTTGTCCGTCAGCCGTATCAGGAACAACGGACCATGACACCTGTACGACTTTCGGCTCGTCGAACTGAGGCAACGACAACACAACGCGACCAGTCCCATCGACTGTCGTGCGGAGGACACAACCTTCCTGTTCGCTTCGACACGAAAAGACCATGATGCCTTGTGGAGTTTCGACGTAGGCAAACTTTTTTTCGTCCGGATCAGGCTGCAGAATCGAATCCGTATCGGTTGACAACAGCAACACTTCACGAGGAGCATCGAGTCCACTGATCTGGAAGGTGCGAGAGAAGACGACCTTGCCCTGCTGGTGATCGACCCAGGGCGACTCCAGAACGTGTCCGCTTTTACCGACGGAATAACTGAGCACTGTTCGTGGGCCATGTCGATACATCCCCTCGAAATGGGCCCAGTCATTCGGCAGAGGACCGGTCGCCCCAGGAGCGTCCGGCCATCCATCGTTTTCACTTGACCAGCCCGGCCCAGGAGACGTGGAGAGCAGCACTTCTCCTGACGGCTGCGGAGTGTTGAGCAGTCCGAACCGGCGATCGCTATGCGTGAGATAGTCGCCGGTCCACAAACAGGCCCAGCGAAGTTGGTTGCGGTCAAAGATGATGGCCGCTTCCCCCTCTTCACCGATTCGAATGGCGGTTCCCTTGAAGGAACGCTCGACGGTCGGTTCACTCTGGTTGCCGCTGACGAGTGGATAGCGGAACGTCGCATTCCATGTGCGGCCTGTGTCCATCTGTTGCAATCGCGGATCGATCCAGTCCTCGTCTGTCTCTTTCACATAAGCAGGAACGTCTCCCGCTTGCGGTCGCGGAGTCCAGTCAGGATCGAAATCCAGCACACGCCTGGGTTGTGCCCAAACTGGTGACACCGAGGTGAGGCACAGACAGATCAGGCAAAAGAAACGAAGGAACGGATGCTTGAGCGGGGACATGCGAGCTTTCTGTCGAGGTCGTTCGTGCTATAGAGGCCTGTGACGTATGAGGTTATTCTGAGGTCACATCCTGCGGGATGCAATCTCGCCAGTGATAACAAGTGAGTACGATCCAGTGTTTCACAGTCGGGTAGCACCGGTTGTCCCAACCGGTGCCGCGCCAGGGGACAGAAGCATTTGCAAGAGCGACCAGTACCCTGACATCGTACGTCTTCTGGAATGCTTCTCGTTGCTTCGCAACACGGGTTGACACAACCCGTGCTACCCGGTGCGATCGATGGCCAAATACAGATCATCACCAGGATTAGCGACCGTTCGCAGAACGGCGCGGTCATGGTCTCAACGGGCAGCTGCCTGTCGCACGCCGATCGCGATGGATATCTGCAGGAGCACGCAGAATGAAAGGCCGATGTAGATCACCGGAGAGACGAGGGCCGACTCCTCCTCAAAGGTCGCCATCAGACTTTGAGCCACCAGCCAGACGGGCAATGCCAGCAGTGCGTTCACGACGAGCAGGGTCGCAACAGACAGTGCGAGTGCTCCCCATTTCACGGTCAGGGAGAGCAGCGCTGTCAAATGCAGCAGGACCAGGAACTCCATTCCGATGAGCCACCAGCCCGGCTCACGCCACAACTCCTCCGATTCCTTCGCTGGCGGGACTAACAGGACCAGTACGCCGAGGACGATCAACCCGGGAATGATGCCCAACAGGCACCCCAGTGCCTTGCTGTAAGCCGTCACGACGACCGGTTGCGGCAGCGAGGCGACACTCGGTAGCGTGCCCCACTTGAGTTCTTCATGAAACATCCGCGACGCGGAAACAACCAGCTCGCCACCAATGATGATCAGCATCACACGCCGGGACAGCGAGGGGAAATGCAGGCCGGTCATCGTTTGGAGGGCTTCCTGATAACGCCACATCAGCAGCAGCAGCAACGGGTAGACCGCCAGCTTGATGATCGCGAGAGCATGTCCGCCAGCGATGAAGTGATAGTCCTTCCAGACGAAGGCCCACTTCCAAGGGCGACCAACGAGCAGTCTCCATCGGGTCTTGCTCCGAGGCAACCAGCCCCGTGCGGGCTTCGATACGTCCGAGTAACGTGTGAATCGCTCGAATGACAACCACGACAGCAGAAACGCGACCAGTCCAGCCGCCAGATGCAGCCAGACCTGTGCACCCGTGATCGGTCCGCTGAATCCCGTCTCGAGAACCTCGTTGATCCGGGTCACAATCGAGACCTTGTCGAGCGCCGTCAGGGCATCTGTGCAGAATGTCACGAGCGGAGAGTCGGCAGCGACAAACTTACGTCGCACAAGTTGGGCCAGACTGTCGTCACCGTAGTAGACGCCCAAAAGCAAGGCCGTCAATCCGAGGAACATCCACGAACAGGCTGTCCCCGATCGCTGGCACAACACAGACAACAACAGGGCAACGTTTGCGACCATAATCAGAAACGCGGCCAGAGACACATCGATCGCGATGATCTGCTCCGCTGTGACGCCGCCCAGCGTAATCGCCAAGAGCGCGAAAGGGAGTTGTCCCAGAAAGACCAGCAGAACGGAGATGAGCCGCGAGGTCGACTTTCCCATGAGCAGCCCGAGCGGACTGACCCCTGCCAGATGCAACAGACCGAGAGTCCCCTGCTCTTTCTCTTCGGTGATGGCTGTCGCAAAGTAGCTCGAACCGGCCAGAACGATGAGTGCCAGATTCAGAAACGAGATCAACTCGAAGAATCGCAGTCCGGGAGAACTGACACCGCGAGAAGAAGCGTGAGCGACAATGAGAAACAGAAAGATCAGTACCGTCCCCGCCAGCCGAAACAGGTGCGGTCGCGGACGACTCGCGTCTTCACGCAAGGCTCGCATCAACAGGGTCGGGGCACCGTGGAGCATGCGTGATCACTCCTTGGCCGGGGCAGAGTCAGGAGACAGGGCACGGGGAGCCGGCGAGGTCGTCAAATCAACCACGTACATCAGACACCCATACTGATCGGGAAACGTGTCACCCTTCGCATGAAACTCAGCCGGCATCTCAGCGTAGATCAACAGGCGGATCACATTCGGTTCCAGCGCAAGCCGCAGCGGATCGACCGTGTTGTTGAGGCCGAAGCTGTTGCCGATCAACGATCGGGTCAGTTTCTTGTACTCGTCGGTCAATGGAGGTGGTTCGGGATCCAGCCAGGACGGCCCTTTGCGCGCCAGGCCAAATCGCATGAACTGCAGTTCGGACACATCGGCCAGAAAGGAGATTCCCTGCTTGCGGTTCGAGGGGGTGATCGTCCATTCGGGGCCGTTGAGCTTCATCTCGAAGACATGGTTTTGATGCCAGGCATGAACCGACAACGGCTTTACAGGAAATCCTTCTCCGGTCCGAATGGACAGTTGTCCAAGTTGACCGGAGTCGAAAGCGATGCGGCTGACTGCGACCCCCAGCGCGGGTCCCTCCTGCCGGGTTCGATGGATGACGGATCGAGTTGAAGCGGGCGGGATGTTCGCTTCCAGGTGTGCCTCCGGCCCGCCGACGATCCGGCCCCGGACCTTCTCAATCTCCGACCCCGCTGTGTAGATTCGCCCGGTCCCTGCGTGTTCGATGAGGTAATCGCCTCCCTGATTGACCGCTGCACTCGACCAGCCGGTCACATCAAAGAGACCCTCATCCAGTTGCCGGGCCACAGCCACACTGCGGATGCGTGCGGTATGTGCGGCGCCCAGTCTGCCGAGGGAGACGAATCCGACCGAGAACAGCCCGACGAATGTCAGAAAGCCGACATAAAACCATTGATGCCGCTTGAGCCGGCGTCCCAGCCAATAGCAACCGGGAAACAAGGCCAGGACGTAGAGTACAGCCAGCCCGTAAATCGCAATCCAGTTGCGTTTGAAGCGGCTCAGGTCCTGAAGATGGCCCAGTAACTCTGTGTCACGATCCCAGCCACTCTGATTGATCAACGGCATGCGGCCGTCGTACCCCTCTGTCTTCCGAAACTTCTGCCACGATTTTGTGTTGTAGCGACCCGCTTCGTCATGCAGGATCAAGTCGTTGGCCGTCTGCAGATCGATGGCGGACGCACTCACTGGAATGTGACGAACTGTCCCGTTGCCGATGGAGAATGTTTCATCGTCACGATTCAAGACCGACAACGAGTCTCCGAAGGTCGGGTACTCCCCCTGTTCGTTCTGCAGCAGATAAACGCGTCCGCCCGAACGGAGCCAGTCGAGAAAGGCCTCTCTTCGCGCTCCCTGCCAGCGGGGTGGCTTGTCGAACACGACGCCGCGCAGTCCGTCCAAAGCCGTGATGGACGTCGGAAACAGATCGGCCGGGAATCGGTTCAGGACCCCGCCCGCGGTTTGCAGCTGGTCCGGGTCATAGAGCAGCACGGTCGCACGCTCCCCGGCATTGGGCGTCGGCAGCTGAGACGGATCATCCTCCTGCCCGACCCAGCTGAGGCTCCATTGCTCCCAATCGCCCATGACGTACGGCATCATTTGGACCCAACGGCTGCTGAGCGGCCCGACGTAAACATCCTGCTCGATCGCGGCGTCGATCTGCTCAGTCACACGCAGCCCGCGGGTCAATCGCAGCGTCCCCTCGAATTCGTTTGGCGAATCGTTCCGCACGAGGATCGACAGCGGCACGAAGGTTCGCAGCACGCACTTGTTGTCAAACCCCCAGCGAGTCTGCTCGATCGTGACACTGGTCGTGTCATCGGCTGCAAAGATTATGAACGGTTGTGACCACACGCAGACCATGACCAAGGTCTGGACGACAGCAAAGATGCCCCTCGTTACCCTTCTCCGATGACGAGGCATTGCGTCTGTCCAAAGCCCATGATCCAAGATGACAGGCCGGATTCCGGGCATCAGAAGTCCTCGATCAGTTCACCATCAGCACGGTTGGCCAGACGGCGAAGTGTCTCCTGGTCGATCTGTTCGCTGATGAAGCGGATTGATCCGTCTCCCAGGGCAATGTGGGCGCCGCCCGAATGCGGGCTGCTGAATCCTCCCACCTCAAGCAGGTACGCTTCCGTTAGTTCCTCAGCAGGTTCCGCATCAATGGCTGCATCCTGCATCCATTGAGGACTGTTTCCGGGAAGATTCTGGAGGAAGGTGTTGCCATTGATCCCTCCGCCTGCGTTTCGCAAGGTCGCAGCTGTTCCCGACGCCCAACCAAGTACTCCCAAATCTGACGCCTCACCAAGGAAGATTGTGTGTGACCGTCCATCGGTGACGTCGCGATAGGCGATACTGCTGTTCAGAAAGAGCACCCCGTTGTTGTCCACATCGATGGGAGCCTCGGTGTCATGGTGACATCCGACATAGGAAGTCCCTCCACCTGTCGGGCTGCTCGGGCATTGGAGCAGCGGAATCACATGCAGCAGTACATCCAAATGTTTTTCGTCGTAGACGCTGACCGCAAAGTCGAACTTGTGGTACGCGTTATTCTCCTCGATATACGGAAGGATCTGCACGATCCAGCTGTAGTGGTAGCCTTTCTCCTCGGTCCGGATCGGGCCGGTCGGGTTCACGCACCCGGGCGGAAGCACCTGATGGGCCATTGCATAATTGTGCAGGGCGAGCGACAGCTGAGCCAGGTTGTTCTTGCATTGAGTGCGACGCGCCACCTCTCGTGACTGCTGAATGGCCGGCAACAGCAGTGCGATCAGGATCGCAATGATTGCGATCACGACGAGCAACTCGATCAGCGTGAAGCCGGACTTTGAAGGGCGTTGAGTGATGGAAGTCGTCATTCGTTTTCCTCGGCGGGTGCGTTGCCGTCGTTGGTTCTGATAATCGTCCTAACACGCGTCGTGCGGACGCGGTCGGTGGGGTGATCGGGAAAGTCGGCTGTCACTGTGACAATCAGACGAGCCTCGTTGTCCGGGTCAGGGGTGACTGTTGTGGTAACTCGACCGGCATGTGCCATGGGACCGATCCCGGTCGGTGTCCAGTGTTCGGATTCGACTGGCTGACCAACTTCGACATGTGCGACAGCTCGCAACAGTCCCGACTCGGCCAGCCAAGCGGACTGCAGTCGCCACTGGTCCCGTTCGACCTGTTGCTGGGACGCGAGCGAAAGTCGGACGAGCGAGATCGTGATGGCCGACAGGAGTGTCAGACAGACGACCGCGACGATCATGGCCGCGCCGCGTCGATGCGTGAACGGGCGCGGTTTGGCCTTGCTAATCCGCAAGCGACGATCGGGAGATTGTACGTGTCGGATCATTCTTGACTCTTGTCACTCGCTAACAGTGCGGCGTCGATGCGGTACTTGCGGCGGGGTTGTGCGGTCGTTTCATTGGGTTCGAAAAAACTCATCTCCAGCGTCGGGTCGCGTTCGTGGCGGCAGGTGATGAGGCGTCCGGCTCCTGACAATTCAAACCGAGTCTCTCCGAACGGCAGATGAAAGTCCTCAACTCGCTCGGTCGCGTCGCTGCGATTGATTCCGTCGCCGGTACAGCTGTAGGTGATGCGTGTGTCGTCTGCTTGTCGCAGACTGAGCTCGGTCCCATCGTCTGTGATCTCTGCTGAGACTGCGTTGTGGGCATCCTGACGCAGTTCGTCGGCCAATTCCGCGATCGTGCGGTCGACAACGATCGACTCCATCGCCCGCTGTTCAGCCGTCATCAGCAGACAGACGGTCGTGATCCCAATGACCGACAGTACTGACACACCCGTCGCGGCAATGACGACCTCTGCGACGGAGATGCCGCTGCGGAGTCGCGTCTGTCGCTGTTGAGGCACATGCTTCATGGCATCTCCTCGGAGACCGGGAACCACGCAGTCAGTGACGCCGGAGCGACAGGTTGACCGGCGTCATCGGACCAGGTAAGAGAGATCGTCACCTGTTGCAGGTTGTCCTCGGCTGGCTCGCGGGCAATGGCGACCTGAGCATCGTGCAGATGAGAAGCCGCTTCGGGGGAGATGGTGAGACTCTCATCGGTGATCGCCGATGCCCCAAGGGCCGCAATCTGTTCCATAAGATTGGCGACCTCCTGTTGGGCGACAAACCGCTGCTGAGCCGCATCACGTGAGACGCGGACGTGCTTGAGCAGCGGGAGAGTCACCACGAACACCATGCCCAAAAGCGAAGCGGCGACGGTCAGTTCGAGCATCGTGAACCCGTAACGATGAGACGTCGATTTGAGGTTGAGGTGTCTCATGTGAGTTCATTGATCAGTTTGACGAGTGGCAGGAAAAAGGCGATCACGAAAAACGCCACGACGCAGCCCACGGTGAGGACGGCTGCCGGTTTGAGAAACTCCAGCCAGAACTGCGTGCGATGCCAGCCGGTGCGTTCCATACTCTCAGCGAGCGTGCGCAGGGCCCAAGGCAGATTGCCGGCCTCCTCTGCAGCGGCGAGTGCGTTCGCTTCGATCGGTCGTACGTATCCTTCCTGCGCAAGTGCCGAGGAGAGTGGCTGGCCAAGTTCGATCATCTGTCGCATGCGCAGCAGACGTTCGGTCATGTCTCTCCGCTGTTGATGCTCGGCCATCTCTTCAAGCGTGTCGGTCAAGGGACGACTCGCATGGACCGCATAAGCGAGCCCACGCAGCAAGCCGGGGGCATCCCAGCGAGGGAACCAGCGCATCAACAGGGGATAGTTTAGATTCCCCCACCCGGAGACCCCGACGATTGTTGCAGCAATCGAGGCGAAGATCGGAAGGCTCAACAGGGGCATACTGAGATAGAAGTAACTGACGAACCAGTCGCTCAATGTGATCGCCTGGACCGTCCATGCAGGCATTTCGACGCCGAAGTCGTTGAAGATCTCCTTAAACTTCGGAACGATCCAGTACATGATGAAGGTGACGATCACGAATACGATCGTGAGCACCGACCAGACATAGACGGCTGTCATCGCGATGGAGCCGTTAAACCGGTTGGAAAGCAACGAACTGGTCTGTCGTGCGGCGATCGCCCGCAGTGCTTGAGGAAGAACCCCGGCTGCCTGAGCAGCTCGCAGTTCAGCGACGATGTTCGCAGGCAGGACTCCGCCAAGTTCCAAAGCATCGATGAGAGAGCGTCCGTCACGCAGACGACCTGCGAGATCAAAATACTTCTTGCGTTTTTTGCGCCACAGAGGAATCGCGAAGGCTTCAACCTCTTCGTCCAGCGGCAGGTCGTTCTCGACCGCGAGTGCGAGAGTCCACAGAAAATGGCTTTCCCGCGACCGTCGTCCGGTCCAGATGGCCACGCCCCCCCAGATCAGAGGAAACAGGTAGAACGGCCCCACGAATCCCAATTGCAGGATCGGGACAAGCACCAGACACCAGGCTGTCAGCCGTAACTCGCTTGAGTCATTCGACGCTTTCGCCTGTGCAGTGATGGACTCGTCCGGATCATCGCCGAGCCCCACCCGGACCGCGTTGCGGGCAGTCATGAGTACGATCCCGACCAACAGGCAAGATGTGAGGAGGAGGGTGCCCCCGACGATCAGCGACCGGGCAGCAGGCGCAGCCGCGTGGTCCAGAAACACCGCGACGAGAGCCAACAGAATCCCGGCGACTCCCAGCAGGCCGAGGATGCCGAGCAGAACGCCCAGAACGCCGACGGACAGTTTGCCCGTCCGACGGACCCCCGGCGTTTCACCCCGTTCACGCAACGACTCCGCCAGCAGCACGAGCGTGCCGAGAAACGGAATCAACAGGTACAGGATGAACGTTTCCATCGACGAGTTATGAGAGTTCGTTGAGTAGTTTGACCAAAGGCATGAACAGGGCGAGGACGATGAAACCGATGAACAGACCGAGACCTAGGAAGATCAGCGGCTGCAGAATGATCAGACTCGCCCCGGCCTGCACCTGTGCGCGAGCCGAGTAGACTTCACCCGCACGCATCAGGATGTCTCCGAAGGCTGCCCCGCGTGGCTCCCAACGGAAGAGGCTTTTCAATTCGGCAGAGATCTGCGGCAACCCCAGCGAGGCGGCTTCGAGGGATTCCCCTTGTTCAACGCGAGCTGCCAGCCGTCGTGCCCCCTGACTCAGGTTGGCGTCGTGAAGAGCGGACGCTGTCATCGCCAAGGCCTCCGGCAGAGGGATCTGTCCGGTCACCAACAATCCCAGCAGGGAGCAGAACTCGGACAGTCCGCGCATCCGCGAGGGCGTCCCAAGAACAGGCAGATATTGAAACCATCGAAGTCGCGTGGCATGCCCCGGAATGTACGGTCCGCTTACCACGATCGCGATCATGATCAGCACGAACAATGGGATCCCGAATAAGAGACTCTTGACGATGAACGGATGGCTCAGATTGATCAGCAACTGAGTCATCCCAGGAAGTGCCACACCAAAATCACTGAAGATACTTTGGAACTGAGGCACGATGAACGCGAGGACTGCCGTGGCAATCAAGATGACCAGCGGGGTCAGGAACAGCGGATAGGCCATCATCCGCCAGAAGCTGGCAGACGCCTGTCTGCGCCGCCTCACACTCAACAGAAACTGCTCCAGGAACTCTCCCAGCTTGCCACTCTGCACGCCTGCTCTCACAAGTCCGCTGAGGTAATTAGGCAACCCCCACTGGGAGCGTGAAAGCACCTGCTCGGGTGATTGGCCACTCGCCAGTTCGTCGCTCATCCGTCGCAGGGCCAATCGCAGGCTACTTGACGGCGCCTCTTCGCTGAGAGCACGTAACCCCGACTCCAGCGGAAGCCCTGCACTCACCAGTGTTGCAACAGAGGCTTGCACACTCTCGGTCGAGCTGAACGACTGGTCTCCCGATCGCAGATCGTCCGGCTGGCTGAAGGCGGAGGGTGTGTCTGCGTTCATCTCGACACCCCCGAGAGTGACTCCAGAAGTTGGGTCATCGGTAGAAAGAGTGACAACGCATAGATCAAGGTGATGGTCCCCCCAACCAGCAACACGATCGTGGGTGGGACGATTCGCCGGAACCAGTCGAGCTTGGCCAGCGCCCGCTGCTCGTAAACATCTGTCGCCTGTTTGAGAGACGCAGGCAAAGCCCCCTGCTGTTCGCCCACCGACATCAGCCAGCCAAGGAATGCTGGCAACTGCGGTTCCTGTTTGACGGCTGCTTCCAGGGATTGCCCGGCTTCGATGTGCTGAGCCAGATGATCGCCAACCTGTCGCAATGACTCACGACCAGTCGCTTCCCCACTGAGACGACACGCTTCGGGGAGCGGGACATCATGATCGACCAATACGGTCATCACCCGGGCGAATCGTGACAGGGCAGCATCTCGCGCCCCGGGCAGCCAGCGAATTCCGTCGAGGACATGGGGCTCTCTCGACATGAAGTGACGTTTGAGGAACATCAGAATTCCTCCAACAATCAGAACGCATGGGATGATCGGGGCCCAGATGCCAACAGTCTCCAGGAGTGTACTGAGTCTACGGGTGACGAATGTCTCCTCTGTGCGGAAGACGGTCTGTGTCCGCAGCAGGTGCGGGACAACGAATACCACAAAACCAGTGAACAGGATGTAAGCAAGCACAAAGACAGTCGCGGGATAGATCAGCGAAAGTCTCAGCTGTCGACGGAGGTCAGCAACAGACTGTCCCAACTCGGACATGGAGGAGAGAAGATCTGAGAGACGCCCCGACTTGAGGCCCGCAGTCAGAATGGCCCGATACTCGGCCGGGATCGCGTTCCCTTCCGCGGCGATGGCGGCCTGCAGCGATTGACCTTGCGAGACATGATCGGAGATGCGTTCTGCGACTTCTCGCAGTCGTCCGTCAGCCCGGGAAGCGGTTCCTCGAAGGCCAACATCAAGGGGGATCTCCGCGCGGACGAAGGCGCGGATCTCATCGTTCAGGACGACAAAATCTTCGAGTGACAAGGGGCGGCCGGTGGAACCAGACCTCGTCGTGGCGTTTCCACCAACCGGGTCCACAGGCGAGCCCGGCAATGTCATAAAGGGGATGTTTCAAGGTCAGCGCTGAGGTCCGCTGATGCGATCTGCATCGAACGGAGAACACGAATCGAGCAAAGTCTAACAGGACACCGACCCTGCCCGAAACGCACCGCCGACCACAGGGGACGTGCAGCCAGGCAGTGCGTCCACAGGCAGGAGTCGAGTACCTGTTGACCAAGTTCGCTTCGTGTCTCCTGATTACGTCGTCCCAGTAACCGGTTGTTGGAAAGAATTACCGGATGTCGCGGATGTATCGTTCCTGCGGCCTTCGAATGACATCCCAAGCATCTCTCCTGTCAGGACTTCCGACTCAACAGCTGCGATTTGAAGACCTCACGATTTTTGTGAGAAGGATCATCTTCAGCATCAAATGCCGGTCTCCTGGAACGCAGCAGCCGGAGAATTGGAACATCTGGACGAACCGGCTGGACATCCTGACAGACACTCCGATTGATCCAGCTCCGATGCATCCAGACTCTTTCTCCTGACGATCACTTGAGACACACAGGAGGTTGTCCGCTTCGCTGCATCATCAGGCGGAGTGACTGACGATCAGCGCATTTCGATCGACCAGCCCAGTAGGAGGGGCCCCATGCCACTGAAACGAAATCTCTTTGCAGCACTGTTGACCTCGCTACTCGTCGGTATTCCGACATCAGCCATGGCACAGAAGTACTGCCCGCCATGTCCCAAGAATTGCCCGCCCAAGTGGAGTTGCCCGCCGGGCCCACAGGATGACTGGAAGTCTGCTCCCAGTCATGACGAACCGGCCCCGGCTCCCGAGATGAGCGACGCGCCGCCGTCCCCAGACTCACCACAGGCGCCTCCCCAGGACTTCCAGCCTGTGGCGCCGCAGACGGCTCAGCCGTCGTTCACGCCGTCGCAAACGACGACAGCTGCGACCTCGCCTCAAGCAGCCGCACCGAACTCCATTGGTGACTTCTTCGGTACGGGAAGTTCGACGTTCTACTTCGTGGGAAGTCCATACATCGGTCCCGATGCGGCCTCCTCGGGTGGGACGGTTGGTCGACAGAAGTTCGGTGAGAACGTCAGTACGATTCCTCGCGATCGAGTCTTCCTCAACTACTCATTCTTCTCGAATGTGCCGCTCTCTGCGAACGGGGTCGACGTGAATCGTTTCACCCCCGGCTTCGAAAAGACGTTCAACAACGGCGATTTCTCATTCGAAATGCGGATGCCGTTCGCGTCCACAGCCGATTCAACATTCAATTCCGACGGATCGGTGGACACCGGCCAGTTTGAATGGGGCGATTTGACCGTCTTCTTAAAGGCGCTGCTCTACAACGATTGCAACTTTGCCATGTCTGGCGGACTTGGCTTCGCATTCCCCACACGTGACGAGTTCATCGTCCGTGATGTTGGAGGTGCGACTGCCATTCGAGTGGACAACAACTCCATTCATGCCCTGCCGTTTCTGGCGACCTTGTGGACCCCCACTTCAAACTTCTACGTGCAGACGTTTGCTCAGTTCGACGTTGACTTGAACGGTAATCAAGTGGACTTCGCTGGCACGCCTGACGCGGGACGTTTGCAGGATGCCACATACATGTTCCTCGACCTCAACATGGGCTATTGGATCTATCAGAACCCATGCGGGAACGTTCGTGGGATCGCCCCGACATTCGAACTCCACTACAACCAGGGCCTCAGCAGTTCCGACTTCGTTGGTGATTCAGCTGCCGAAGGAATTGGTGGAGGCGATCAGGTCAGTCTCCTGAACGGCGTGGTTGGTGTGAATATGTTTCTGCACGACAATATCAATGTGCAGGCCGGCTATGGCTTCCCCATCAGCGGTGACCAACAGTTTGACGGTGAAGCACGAGTCACCCTCAACTGGCTGTTCGGACCCGGTGGTCCCAACCATTGTGGTCTCCACTAGGCCAAACGTCCGCCAGGCGGACTCACAACGATGAATGATACCGGAGCCATCGGACAATCCGATGGCTCCGTTTTTCATTCTTTGGTCCTCCAACGTTTTCATCTGTGAACAATTCGTCGTGCTTGATGAAAGAGTTCGATCAACCATAAGACAAATTCTCGACTAATCTTTGACATCATCCAGCGAGGAAAGAAATCACGGCATGAGCCTCAGAGACGATCAATGACTTCTGCTCAAGACCAGTCAACGTAAATGCACCTGTGCGCGGCAGGCAAATTCTGGGACAATCAGATTCCGGCCATCCTGAGGAGATGGAGAGTCCGGAAGAACTGCACGTGATTCAACGGATTGAAACGACAGAGTCAAAATGAGTTTTGCGCGTAATCTGATTACCTTCTTGATCATCTGGCTGACTGTGGGCTCCGGATTGGGTGCTCAACCGCCTGTCGAGCCGACAGTGACCACTCCCGATGCTGCTGAGGCCGCGGTCGAGGCAACGACTCCTGAGAAGATCGCGGAACTGCAGAAAGCCGCTGAGGAAACTGCGGAGCTTGCTGATGAGAACAAGAAAGCAGCGGTCGAACTGGCTCAACAGGCTTTGAATGACTTGAAGTCTGCAGAGGCCATGGCTCAGACGATCGCTGATCTGGAAAAGAAAACCTCTGAACTCCCACAGACTCAGCAGCAAAAGGAACAGGAACTGTCGGAATTATCTCAAGCGAGTGAAGTCTCGATTGAAGGGAATCCCTCTCTTGCAGAACTTGACATCGCGAGGAACAACCTTCAGCAGAGGATTAACGACCTTGAGCAGAAGTTGACACTCCCGAATGTCGATCCCGCAGCGCGGTCAGCCACGCGAAAGGCTGATCGGCAGCTACTCATCGATCTCCCTCCCCAACTGCAGGAGATTCAGAACCAGCTGCAAGCCGCCGCTCCCGAGGGTGAGCTCCCGGTGATGACCAACCTTCGTCGGGCAGCGCTGCGAGCCAAACAGCTTCATCTGCAAAAGAAGGCTGTCGCTGCCCAGAATGAACTGACGCTGTTCGACGCGGCCGACGCCGTCAAATTGCCAGCGATTCGCCGCGAGATCCTGACCCGTGAGTTGAACCGGGCGAAGAAACTGCTCGAACTGTACGTCAACCAGATCAATCGCCTGAGACAGGAAGAGGCGAAAGCACGTGCCAGTGAAGCGCGCATCGCAGCCATGCAGGCACAACCGTTACTTCAGCCGATCCTGAAATCCAATGAAGAGATCACGACTGAGGAAACCGATATTCGCCGCCTCGACGAAACTGCTCAGGAATCCCTCAAGGAGGTGCAAAGCCAACTCACAGATTTACGCGACGATTACCATCAGATCGTTGAACTCGACAAACAGCAACTCGGGCACTCCGGGTCAATGGGACTGCTACTCAAGAGACTCAGAGCGCAGTTACCCAACATTCGCGAGCATCAGCTGCAACAACAGTCGCGATTGAGGACTCTCGAAGAGGCAGAGTTTACTCTGTACGAACGCCGTGACGCGCTAAACGACCTGCTCAATGTTGAAGCGGTCGCTGATGAGATCGTCGCTGCGTCAGGCACCACTGGGCAGGAACAAACGGAACTCCGCGATAATGCGTTGACCGCTCTCCGGAATCAGCAGGATTATCTGGAGAATGTCGTTAACGCGTATGATCGCTACACAACAACGCTCACCTCCTTAGATCAACAGGAAACACAGCTCATCAAGGAAGCGCAGGAATTCGCCTCCTTTGTCGACCAGCGAATTCTCTGGGTCCGCAGCCATCAACCCCTCTCGATCGCTGAGATTCTTGAAGACCAGCAATCTGATTCCGAGATTCGGTCCATAGAAACCTGGTCCTGGATCCTCAAGGTGATTGTTTCGGACTTCAAGAGGGTCCCGTTCCTGTACGGAATCGCAGGCGTCATGTTTGTGACGCTGCTGATCATTCATCGACGGATCGGTCGCAGTTTGCGTGATGTCGCGAAGACAGCTCAGAGCCGTGGAGTCGTCTCGTTCCTTCCCACGTTTCGAGCGCTCCAGTATACGTTGATGAGCTCGTTACTGTGGCCAGGAGTGATGTGGTTTCTGGCTTGGCGATTGTTGAGTTCGCCCGATCCAACCCGGATGGTGTTGGTTGCTGCCGTCAGTTTGAGTCGGCTCGCCGGAGTGTTCCTGTTTCTGGAGTGGCTGCGACAGTCATTGCGTCCCAACGGGCTATGCGAGGCACACTTTGGCTGGCCGAAGAGCACGCTGCGCGCCCTTCGCACTCAGCTCCGCAAGTTGATGTTGATTGGCCTGCCACTGGCAGCGGCCGTCTCAACTGCTCATTTTTACAACGGAGATGGTCATCATGCGGCCATCGAGCGATTGTTGTTCATCGCCTTTATGCTTGTGTTGAGTTGGTTCTCACACACCATCCTTCACCCTCGTCGGGGGGCCATGAGAGAGCTTCGCTCGTGGACGTCCGGAGGATGGTTCGATCGGCTTGACTATGTGTGGTACGTGCTTGCCGTGGGACTGCCTCTACTGCTCGCCGGTCTGGCTGCCACAGGATATTACTACTCAGCTCAAAAGTTGATGCTTCGTTCGCAGGTCACGGTCTTTGTAATCCTCGGCGGATTCTACCTGCGGGCATTGACTCATCGTTGGCTGATGCTGAGGCATCGTCGACTGAAGTTCGCACAACTCCAGGAACGACGAGCCGCATTGGCAGCCCAGGAGGAGGCTGGGTCCGCAGAACCGGGAGCACCGATGCCAGATGTCTCTTCTGAAGAGACCGATCTGAATTCGATCAGCCAGCAGTCACAACGCCTCGTCAGCACAACTCTTGTTCTCGTGGGATTAATGAGCCTCTGGTTCATCTGGAGCGACGTCATCCCTGCTGTCAGGTTCCTCGACCGATGGCCGTTATGGGAGTCGGTGACTCAGGGCACCAAGCAGGTCGAACAGGACGATGGAACCTTCCTGACAGAGATCACCTATGAAGTTGAAGCCATTACGATCGCCAACGTGGCAATGGCCTGCCTGATCCTCTCGCTGACCTTCACAGCCGCACGTAACTTGCCGGGGTTGCTGGAGATCACCGTTCTCCAGCATCTTCCCATCGACCGTTCGACGGCCTACGCCATCACCGCACTGGTCCGATACTCACTGGTCCTCATCGGGATCATGGCGACCAGTCAGACGCTCGGCATCGGTTGGTCAAAGGTCCAGTGGCTTGCGGCAGCACTCACGTTCGGTTTGGGTTTCGGCCTGCAGGAGATCTTCGCCAACTTTGTCTCCGGGATCATCATCCTGTTTGAACAGCCCGTTCGGGTCGGCGACGTCGTGACCATTGACGGCGTCTCCGGGGTGGTGAACCGCATCCGCATCCGGGCCACAACCATCGTCGACTGGGATCGCAAGGAGTACATCGTCCCCAATCGTGAATTCATCACCGGCCGGCTGCTCAACTGGACACTCACCGACAAGATGAACCGGCTTGTTGTCAACGTCGGTGTCGCCTACGGGTCGGACACAAGTCTCGTTCGCGAACTCATTCTGGACGTTGCACGAGAACACGAAAACGTTCTCGAAGACCCTGCACCGCTCGTCACGTTTGAGTCGTTCGGCGACAGCTCGCTCAACTTCGTGCTCCGGGCCTATCTCCCGAACCTCGAAAACCGACTGCAAACGATCCACGACCTGCATGCAACGATCAACGACCGGCTCGCTGTCAATCACATCGAGATCCCCTTCCCTCAACGCGACCTGCACCTGCGAACGACCGTCCGCATCGACGAGTCACATCACCCTCCGTCATCGAACGGCGCGCACAACGGTTCCCCCAAGATCGAAGCCGTTTCCACCCAACAAGACTGAGAGCAGGTCGGCCTGAGAAGCGTTTCGTGGTATGAAGACTCACCACGGAGACTCGGAGGCACAGAGAGGGCGCCGAACAGATTACTCGCCAGTGGTGGCTCTTTGAATTGGGTTCACCTACTGGACAATTTCATGGCTGGCAGGCCCCGCTGGCACGATTTCTTTCACGTACGTGACGTCCCAGAGTTTGCCCCACAGCGCGAGCGGGTGACGGAGCGGAGTATTAGCGATCAAAAGATCGGCCGGTTTGTAAAGGACGTTGTCTCCCAAGACGTACCACACGACTGTACCGCCGTGGGACCGAAACTCCGGCGGTGATCCAATGTGGTATTTCCCCATCAGCATTCGAACCGGCGCCTCGCTCAGGACGTATCCGATCAGTAGGAGGAGGACTGAAATCCCCCATAAGTACCGACGAACTTTGCTTTCATGCCCGGGTTCTGTGCTCATAGTCCCTCGACCTGCCCTCCGTATCTCAGTGACTCCGTGGTGAACCTCACTCAGCATCGACGTCATCGAGCCGATTCCGCGAGTGTTGGGATGATGCTGACCAGAAAGCTGGCGAGGCGCTTGGATGCGGTGACGGCCTGTTCGCGGAGGCGCCACATGTCCTTCGCGCTGCCGGGTCGCTTCCAGAGTGCCCCTGCAATGGCCCCCGCTCGCAGTGATCCCGTACCCCCAAACACGGAAATCACTTCCGGAGGCAGATCTTCTGATAGATCGTCGCTGATCACACGCACCGCGAGAAACCGTGTTTTCGTCTGAGCACACAAACGGGCGACGGCCAGCGACTCCATATCGACGGCCAGGGAGTTCGTCGACTGTGCAAGGTCCTGTTTGGCAGCGACCGTCCGTACGAGTTCGCCAGCTGTCACAATGCGGCCCACGTGCCACCCTCTCTCCGGGTCAGCCGCCATCTTGACATCAACTTTTAGCTCCTCTCCTGTCGTGTTGATGATTGAGTTAGCCATCACGATATCGCCGATCTTGAGATCGGGCGAGAGGGCCCCCGAGAAGCCGACTGAGAGCACCCAACTCGGAGAATGTGCGTCGATGAGCGCCTGCGTCGCGCGACGGGCGCGCTCCTGTCCAGTGCCCGATTCGACAGTCACCACCCGGATGTCATAGTCCTCACCCGTCAGCCCGCCACGAAACACGAAGTCTCCCCCCGTGTACTTTCGGACGCGGTCACAGCGGTCCAGCAACGGAGCAATTTCCAGCTTGAGCGCACACACGATGCCGATGTCCGCGTGCGCCGGATCGGCTGCTGGCGACGCTTCGTTCATCCCTGTTTCGCCTCGAAGTCCCGCATGACCTCGACCAACCGCTCGACTCCCGCTTTGGGGAATGCGTTGTAGATGCTGGCCCTCATCCCGCCGACGCTGCGATGACCTTTCAGACCATCGAGCCCGGCTTCCTTCGCCATTGCGATGAACTTACTGTCGAGGTCTGCGTTGCCCGTGACAAAAGTGACGTTCATCAGCGAGCGGCTGTCTTTGTCCGCAGTCGGCTTGAACAACACGCTCTCATCCAGGAAATCGTACAAGATGCGGGCCTTCTCTTCATTCTGCTGAGCGATCCCTTTCAGGCCACCCTGAGTTTCGATCCAGTGAAACACCCGGCCCATCACATAGATGCCGAATGTGGGAGGTGTGTTGTAGCAGGAGTCGTTCTCGGCGTGCGTGCGGTACTGGAGCATGACCGGGATATCCAGAGCAGCATCGCTAACCAGATCGTCACGGATGATCACCAGTGTGACCCCCGACGGACCGAGGTTCTTCTGCGCCCCGGCATAGATCAAGCCGTATCGCTTGACGTCAATCGGCCTGCTGAAGATGTCACTGCTGGCATCACAGATCAGTGGGCTGTCCTCCGGAACGTCGGGCAGCGAGGCCCATTGTGTGCCGAAGATTGTGTTGTTCG
>JAGQQG010000160.1 GCA_020426325.1 Planctomycetaceae bacterium
GTCATCTACTTGGTTTTCAACGAGGGATACTCCGCCTCCTCCGGAGACTCGCTGACTCGGGCGGATCTCTCGGGAGAGGCGATCCGTCTCGCCCGGTTGCTCTTGGAGCTTTTACCCGACCCTGAGGTGATGGGGTTGCTCGCTTTGATGCTCCTTCACGATTCGCGCCGCGAAGCTCGAGTCGACTCGAAAGGCGATCTCGTGTTGCTCGAAGATCAAGACCGATCCCTCTGGGATCGGGAGCAAATCCGTGAGGGTATGGAGTTGGTCGAGCGTGCGATGACGGCTGACACAGTCGGGATCTACACCATGCAGGCCGCCATCTCGGCGACCCATGCGGCAGCGGCCTCGACCGAAACGACCGACTGGGGGCGAATCGTGGCCCTCTACGACCTGCTCCTGACCGCCTCCCTCTCTCCCGTGATCGAACTAAACCGGGCTGTTGCGGTGGCGATGCGAGATGGTCCCGAGATCGGATTGGATCGGGTGGATGAAATCTTGGGGCGCGGCGATTTGACCGGTTATCACTTGGCCCATGCTGCACGCGCGGATCTCTGTCGAAGATTGGGTAGGGCCGGTGAGGCCATTTCGGCTTATGAAAAGGCAATCGCCTTGACCAATCAGGGTCCGGAACGCCGCTTTCTGCAAAAAAGATTGGAAGAACTGAGTTGAGAAAATTCTTTTTGAACAATGTCGATTTGCGCCGATCTCGCGCGACTACTGAGTGAAAGGCGCCAGATAACAGAAGGAGAGAACCAATGAAAGTGATGGTCATCGTCAAAGCGTCGCTCAGTTCAGAAGCGGGGCAGATGCCGAGTGAGCAGTTGCTGACCGATATGGGCAACTTCAACGAAGAGTTGGTCAAGGCGGGCATTATGCAGGCCGGTGAAGGACTCAAGCCGAGTTCGGAAGGTGTCCGTGTCCACTTTCGCGGCACGGACCGCACGTTGACTGACGGTCCATTCGCAGAAACGAAAGAACTGATCGCCGGCTATTGGATGTGGGAAGTCGACTCGATGGGAGAAGCGATCGAATGGGTCAAACGCTGCCCGAACCCGATGATGGAAGACTCCGACATCGAGATTCGTCCGGTCTTTGAGGCGGTCGACTTCGGCGAGGAGTTCACGCCGGAGTTGCGTGAACAGGAAGACCAGATGCGAACTGACATCGTGATGCAGCAGGCGATGGTCCAGCCCTATTTATTCTTCGGAGGCCGGTGTGACGAGGCGCTGGTGTTTTACCAATCGGCAGTGGGCGCGAAAGTTCTCATGAAGATGCGATTCAGCGAAAGTCCTGATCCTGTGCCGGAGGGCATGTTGCAGGCAGGGTTTGAAGATAAAATCATGCATGCTTCATTCACGATCGGCAAGCAAACGATCATGGCATCCGATGGATGCGACGACAAATCGACGTTCGTGGGATTTCGACTGGCTCTCTCTGTGGCCACAGAAGACGCTGCCCAACGAGTCTTCGACGCACTTGCAGACGGGGGCAAAGTCGATATGCCGCTGGTCAAAACCTTCTGGTCCCCCTGCTACGGGATGCTCACCGACAAGTTCGGCATCGGCTGGATGGTGATGGTCCCCGGGGAGGCAACTTGCTAGCAACGATCGTATTCAATTCGAGAATGCCAACCTCAACTGAAAGAACCAATCATGACCTCAAAACGACTCTCTGATGAACTAGAGATTCGCCAGCTGATTCAAAAATGGTCACAGGCACTTGAGGCGAAGGACTTGGATGGACTCGTCGCGGACTATGCCGACGACGCCGTTCTGTTTGATGCCATCCCCCCCTACAAGACCGTCGGCAAGGAGGCGATTCGTGATGTCTGGGCGAATTGTCTGCCGTACTTTCCTGACCAGTTCAAGTCCGAGCATCGTGACATCGTCATTCACGTCAACGATGACATGGCCATCATGCACGGCGTCCATCATATCCTTCCAACTCCGGCAGACGATCCGAGCGGCCAAACGTGGATGCGCGTCACCGTGTGCTACCGCCGCATCAACGGCCAGTGGAAGTCGGTTCATGACCATATCTCGATTCCGTTTAATCCAATGAACAATCAAGCATGGCAGATTACGGATCCGGATACACTCGACATGCCTGACTACGGTCATCTGGCGGAGAACGAATCTGATCCAGTCGTAAGTTAGTCCGAATGAAAACTCAGTATTACACGGCGTGCAGCCTCGATGGAATAATCGCGACCGATGGTGGTCCGCTACGAACGCCACGATGATTTGTTCCTCGGCTTCCTGCAACTCGCCTGCCTGTTCACTACGATTCAACGGTTATGAAACCGGCTCATAACAGATGATCATCTGAATCGCGATCAAGTGCAGCGGCACATTAGTAGCTCCGGGTGGCGTGACATCAGTGGGAGCGATGAGTGGTGCAACAAGGAACCAGAGAAATGAGCATGAAATAAGATAGACCGCTACACCACGTGACTTGGAGTACGTCCGGAAGTTGGTATCGCATTCGTCGTCAGGACGGCGTCGATTCATCATGTGCGCCATCCGAGAGAGTGGAGTAAGGTACGTGGTCGTGGATTGTGCTGGTGCCAGGTGCCATGCTCATATCTCGAAGCAGGGTGAGCATGTCGTCGATGGTCTGTGCATGTCAAGACTCTGATTGAAACTGCCATGATTGCCGACCTCATTGACAGCTCACAGCGATGCTGACTGTTTGGTTCACGTCACCTCGAATCCACGTCAACCCCCGCATGCTTGCCCTGCTTCGAGATATGAGCATGGCACCGAACGCCGTTAACCCTTTTGGGGAGAGAGTAAAAGCGGTCTTGATGCGGGTTGTGGTTGCGGGGATTCTTTGATTGCTATCGAAGAATGTCCGGCCACTTTTCCCAAGGATTCGGGATGTCGCATCAAGACCAACACGCCGGAGGCGTGCGCAGGAATTCTGTCTATCTGCTCGAAGCGTTGCAATGGCTGTTTCGGGGCGTCCGCTTTTCGGAGATCTCGCTACGAGACGATTGCACGTGGACGCCACGCTGGCTGGCGGCGGCAGCCCTGTTGCGGGTCTGGTCGGGAGAGTCCACACTTCGGGAGCGGTTCGCCTGCAGTCGGCGGTTGGTGGCTCATCTTCGTGGTGACGATGTCCAGCCCGCTGGTTCCTATCAGGCGTTCCTCAAGTTGTGATGCCGCTGGACGGACCCATTGGTCACAGTGCTCCAGCAGGCGCTGCGGCAGCGGATGCAGGAGATGACCGCACAGTGGACATTACACGGTTTGGTTGTGTTCGGCATGGATGGCAGCCGCATCGATCTGCCGCGGACGAAGTCTCACGAGCAGGCGTCGGCTCCGTCGCGAACTCCGTCACGTCGCACGAAGACAGCCCGCGGCAAGCGGCGAGCGCCGTCCCGTCAGAAACACGCCAGTCATCCTCAACTCTGGCTGACGACTCTGTTCCACGTATCGCTCCATTTGCCTTGGAACTGGCGGATCGGCCCGGCGGACAGCAGCGAACGTTCTCACGTCTTGGACATGCTGGAGACGCTGCCGGACGCGTCGCTGCTCTTGGGAGATGCGGGGTTCGTCGGCTACGACTTCGCCCAGACGGTGCTGACCAGTGGTCGTGGCCTGCTGGTCCGAGTCGGAGCGAATGTCACTTTGTGGAAGCAACTGGGATATGTCCGAGAATCAATGAAAACCGTCTCTGTGTGGCCCGATCAGGCGGCCGCCCGCCGTGATCCGCCGCTCGTATTTCGCCATGTGGTTGTTCAGGGACCACGGCACCCGATTCATTTGATCGTCAGCCTGCCGCCGGGTCAGCGGCTGAGTGATCGACAAGTCGCTGATGTCTATCGGGCGCGCTGGGTGATCGAAGTGTTTTATCGACACTTCAAACAGACCTTCGCCCGTCGGAAACTCCGCAGCCACGCAGCCGACAACGCACGCGTGGAACTGGAGTGGTCACTGGTGGGCCTCTGGTCGCTGCTGCTGTACGCCAGCGATGAACTCAACCGTCAGGAGATTCCTCTGGAACGCCTCAGCGCTGCGGGCAGTCTGCGAGCGTTCCGCCAAATCGCCCGAGACTACTACCACCCCGCCGAAACAAGCAACACGCTGCGACAACGACTTCGCCGAGCGCTCATCGACACCTACCCGAGGGCAAACAAAGCCAGCCGTGACTACCCTCAGAAAAAACAAACCCGACCCCACCGCCGGCCCCCCCAAGATCCTCATCGCCAGCCAATCCCAAAGGCAACTCGCACGATCCTTCCCCCCACTCACAATAAAGGGTTAACGGCGTTCCGTGGCACCCGGCACACTCTTTATTCATCCGACTTGGAGCCTTGATGTTGAGAATCGTTCCCGTGTTGTTTCTGGCTTGCTTAGTTGGATGTGATCAGGCTGATCAGCCGTCAGACCATGGATCGGTCGCCGAAGGGGAATCACCTGGGGAAGTGGAGAGAGAACCGGTCAATGCTTTCTGCGAACGAGTGAAAGAAGCGTTGGCAGAGAAGGACTGGGAGAAACTTGATCAACTGCATTGGTCTGGCAGTCCGCACACGCCAGAGTCTCTCCGTGAGAGCTACTTGCCACTGCTTGCTCCGATCGAGGAGATTGAGGTGGTCAACGTCGGCAGCCACAATGCTTACGATCTAAACACCTTTGACAGCTACATTGACGAGGAAGAGATTCCCGGCCCGAAAGAGTTGCTCAGAGGAGACGTGGAGTTTTTCGTGGGGTCAACGGATGTCCCCGACTCCTTGTTAATCTGGGTCTTCCTTTGCGAAGAAGATCAGGAATTGAAGGTCTTTGACTACATCGAACTCTCGCTTGAGCGATGACCTTTAGCAAAGTGGGGTGAGTGGGGATCAACCGTACTTGTGCTTTAGAACTGACTCCGGGACATCTCGTAAACCCGCAGTTGTTCAGTCCAACGTTGAGATCTAGCCAAGGCGTGTTGCAAGCGGGCGTGATCAGTTGTGCATTGAGTTCGACTAACCCAGTATCACAACTGACTGAGTCGACGTGACTCAGGTGATGACACAATAGTCACCTTCGTAGCCCCCTGATATCATCCGGTTTCGCCGCCTGTGCATCGAGGGTTCCATGAAGATTACAGCTGTTGAGACGCTTGTGTGTCATGCACGCATGCGGAACTGGATTTTTGTCAAAGTCGTTACCGATCAGCCCGGCCTGTTTGGTTGGGGTGAGGCGACGCTCGAATGGCACACACGCGGGGTTGTGGGTGCCATCGAGGATCTGTCGCAACTGATCATTGGAGAAGACCCTACGCGCGTCGAGTATCTGTGGCAGATGATGTGGCGGCAGCACTTCTGGCACAGCAGCGGCGTCACGCGTTCGACGGCCCTGTCCGGAATCGATCTCGCACTCTGGGACATCATGGGCAAGATCCACGGCGTCCCCTGCCACAAGTTGTGGGGTGGACCGGTTCGGGATCACATCCGTATGTACTGCCATCTGGGCGGCGGCAAGCTGGAAAGCTTCTACGAGACGCCAGTCGAGAATGCCCAGCAGTTCGCAGACTTCGCACGAAAAGCGGTCGCTGATGGTTTCTCGGCCTTCAAGTCGATGGCCGTGCCTCCCACGATGCCTCTGGAAGGTTTGAAGCCGGTGAAGGCGGCAGAGGCGTGTGTGGCTGCGATGCGTGAGGCGGTCGGGGACGACATCGACATCATGGTCGATTGTCATGCACGGCCGTCCCCTGCGATGGGAATGCAGTTTGCCAAAGCGGTTGATCCCTATGGTCTGTACTTCTTCGAAGAGCCTTGCTGGCCCGAGAGTCTGGACGGGCTGGCAGCGATTAACGCTGCTGTGACCACGCCGATTGCGACCGGTGAACGCCTGACGCACCTCGCTCAGGTCCGTGACCTGTTTGCGGTCCGGGGCTGCGAGGTCTGTCAGATTGATTTGACGCATTGCGGAGGATTCACGGAGGCACGCCGCATCGGAGCCTTGGCCGATGCCTACCGGATCGCTCTAGCACCGCACAATCCGCAGGGGCCGGTCAGTACGGCGGCGTCGCTGGAGTTCGGGTTCTCACAGCCAAGCTACATCATCTGTGAATCCGTCCACAACGACGTCCCGTGGCGAGAGGACGTGGTCGAGGAAGGATTCACCGTCGATCCCGCGACCCACACGGTCACTCCCAACACGCGTCCCGGTTTGGGCATCTCCATCAACGAAGACGAAGTCCGCAAGCATCCGTTCGAGCAGGAGATTCCGCAAAGGGTCTTCTACCGAGACGGAGCGGCTGGAGACTGGTGAGCCATGCTTGCAACGAAACCACATGCATCGTTCCGCGGGTTGATTGGGATCGCCCGTCGAGACATCACGCCTCCGATCGGAATCTATTCCCGCAACTGGGGTGCCGCCCGGCACGATGTGGCTGATGGCATTCATCGCTGCCTGACGCTGACTGCGCTGACACTAACGCCCCTCTCCGGCGGCCGACCACTGGTGCTGGTCGATGCCGACCTGGGCTGGTGGAAGACTCCGCAGGCGTTCGACCGATTCCGAACTCGACTGTTTGAAGAGTTGTCCTTGCAACCGGACGAGTTGCTCTTCGCGCTGAGTCACACGCACGCAGGGCCGCCGCTGATGGAGCCGGACGATTCCTTGCCCGGTTGTGACTTGCATCGCGATTGGATGGAATCACTTTACTCATCGACGGTCGAAGCAATTCGAGAAGCGGTCAATTCGCAGTTCGATGCAACACTCGACTGGCACACGGGGCGATGCGGTCTCGCGACGGTACGTGATCTTCCCGATCCGGAGCCGGAGAAGGATCGCGTGCTCTGCGGATACAGCCCGGAGGCAATTTCCGATGATACGTTGGTCGTTGGGCGCATCATCGATGCAGATGGACAGTTACGAGGGACTCTGGTCAACTATGCCTGTCACCCGACGACGCTGGCGTGGGAGAACACACACATTTCCCCGGACTATGTCGGGGCGATGCGTGACACCATGCAGCAGCAGACGGGAGCCCCTGCATTTTTCCTGATCGGAATGTGTGGAGATCTGGCGCCTCGGTATCAGTATGTGGGAGACCCTGCGATTGCAGACCAGCACGGACGTCAACTGGCATTTGCAGCACTGGCAACCTTAAACGACATGGAACCACCAGAAACACAGCTGACCTACCGGGGAGCGGTCGAATCGGGTGCACCGCTCGCGGTCTGGAAGCACGAGGCTCGCGAGGCTTCGGAGAACCTGAAGTCGTTGCTGATCCCGGTCGACCTGCCGGTGAAGGACTGGCCGTCTGCTAATGAGTTGGAACGAGAGCGAGTCGAGTGCACCGATCGTGCGCTGGAGGAACGTCTCAGGCGCAAGCGTGACATCCGCCGAGGACTGGGCGATGGCACGACCTACCCTCTGGCAATCCACGTCTGGCGGATCGGCGACGCCGTCCTGGTCGGTAGTTGTTGCGAGCCGTACTCACTCCTGCAACAGGAACTTCGCCAACAGTTTTCCGATCGCACCCTGATCTGCATGAATCTCATCAATGGGTCGATGGGCTATCTGCCGCCTGCGGATCTGTATGACACTGATGTTTACCCGGTCTGGCAGACCCCCTTTGATCGCGGCAGTCTGGAGGTCACTCAGGAAGCGATGAAACAGGCAATTCAAAATGTCCTCACCGATGCATGAGCCTCTCCACGGAGTGCTTCCCGTTCTGCAGACGCCCTTCACGGACGAAGGGGCGATCGATGTACCGACGTTGCAGGCGGAGATCGACTGGGCGTTCGAGACGGGTGCGGACGGCGTTGTGGTTGCTATGGTCAGCGAGATCCTGCGGCTGGGACATGAGAGACGTCTGGAACTGGCCACACACGTGTGCGAGGCCGTCGGCGATCGGGGTTTCACAGTCATCAGTGTGAGTGCAGAGAGTATTGCGGAAGCGATTGGCTATGCGCGTCACGCAGAGGGTCTGGGAGCTACCGCTGTGATGGCGATTCCCCCGATCGCGACTGCCCTCAGCAGTGAGGCCACACGAGATTACTTTGCCGCCATCACACACAGCATTACCTTGCCTGTGGTTGTACAGGACGCTTCCAGTTATGTCGGCGCCGCCATCGATATCGGCGTGTATCTGGATTTACTGGAGGAGTTTGGACCTAACCGCATCCTGTTCAAACCCGAAGCGAGCCCATTGGGGCCGAACCTGTCCAAGTTGAGAGACGCGTCGAAGGGGACTGCATGCATCTTTGAAGGGTCTGGAGGGATCAATCTCGTGGATTGCTATCGACGCGGAATTGTCGGCACGATGCCGGGCACGGACCTGCTGGACGGCATCGTGGCCTTGTGGCGAGCCCTCGAAGCGGGCGACGAAGATCGGATCTACGATTTGTCGCTTCCCATTTGTGCGCTCGTGGCTTTGCAGCTTCAGGGCGGGCTTGATGGCTTTCTGGCGATCGAGAAGTATCTGCTCCAGAAGCGTGGACTGTTTCCCAACACGGTTCAGCTGCAGCCGGTCGGCTGGAAGATCGACCGGGAGACACAGGACGAAGTGGATCGACTCTTTACCCGCTTGCAGGCTGTTCTCTGAATGACTGACCGCCCCACCACCGTCCGCTATCGCACTCTCTCGTGGTTGACGGCGGCTGCCGCGTTGGCTTATCTCAGTCGTAACGCGGTCGGCGTTGCCGAAAGCACAATCCGCGAAGACCTCCACCTCACGCTGAACCAGTCTGGCTGGTTCATGAGCAGTTTCTTCTGGACGTACTCGCTGTTTCAGGTGCCCAGCGGCTGGTTCTCGGAACGTTCGGGGACTCGCGTCGCGTTGACGGCGTTCGCCATCGCCTGGTCGATCGCAACGCTCGGCATTGGCGTCGCCCCTGGATTCTGGTTGCTCATTCTGGCCCAGATGCTGATGGGGATTGCCCAGGCAGGCATCTTCCCCGCGTCCTGCAACTCGATCGGGTTTTGGATGCCGATGGCTCAACGATCGTTGGCTTGCGGTATTCTCGCTGCCGGTATGCAGGTGGGAGCAATTTTCGCCAGTGGACTTACCGGAGAACTGCTGACTCCTCTCGGATGGCGTTGGGTGTTCATCGTTTACTCCATTCCAGGAATCGTCTGGGCCGCGGGATACTTCGTCCGGTTCCGTGATCGGCCTGAGCTGGACTCACGTGTGAATGCTGCAGAATTGTCACTGATTCAAGCTGGCCGGACGACTGAGCAGGCAGAAGCGGAGGGAGACTCGGGTGAACTCAGCGAGTTGATGGCCATTGCGCGCAGCCCGGTGATGTGGCTGCTCTGCGGTCAGCAGACTTGTCGCGCTGCTGGATACATGTTCTTCGCCAGCTGGTTCCCGACGTTCCTGCAGGAGACCCGAGGAGTGTCGGTCAAGGAGTCCGGATACCTGCAGGGTCTTGTGCTGGCCGGCACACTCGTCGGTGGAATCTTCGGAGGCATGCTGACCGATTGGATCTGGCGGCGGACCGGAAGTCTGCGAATCAGCCGCAGCGGCGTGGGGGCCGCTTCCCTGGGAGGCTGTGCAATTCTGATCCTCGCTGCCTGGTCTGTTGAAAGCGTCTGGGGGGCGGTGACTCTGCTGACAATTGGCGGACTGCTGGCCGCGGTTGCAGGGCCATGTGCCATCGCAGCCACGATCGACATCGGCGGATCACGCGTGCCGCAGGTGTTCGGACTGATGAACATGTGCGGCAACATCGCCGCAGCAAGTTGTCCGATTCTCGTAGGGCGATTGTTCGAATGGACTGCCAACTGGAATCTGGTGTTGCTGTTGTTCTCCGGAGTCTTCTTCGCTGGAGCCCTGAGTTGGGCCTTCGTCAACCCGCAGCATCGAGTGCGATGATCATTCATCGTCGCCGCACTGCGAGTTGATCGACGTGAACTCCTGGCTCAATGGTGATGATGATGCTCGCCGAAGAGTGAATTCTTTTTGTCGCCTCCTGCGTAGACATAGGCGATCAGGTCGAGGATCTCTTCCTGCGTCAGTTTATTGAGCAGGCCGAGCGGCATGATGGAGACTTTTGCCTTCACACGTTCGTCGATCTCGGACTTCTGGATCACCTTCGGATCGGCTTTGGCGAGTGGATCGATCAGGACCTTGACGAGCTTGTCCGTTTCTTCGACGACCAACCCCGTCACGATCTGTCCCGAGTTCAGCACAAACGTGTTGGACTGAAACTTTTCATCGATGTCCCGCGAAGGTTCGACGAGGGACCTCAGGATGTGTTCAAAGGTCTTTTTCTTCGGATCGAGCTTCGCGAGGTCCGGTCCGATGTTGAAGCCCTGTTCACCCAGCTTGTGACAGGCAATACAGTTGGCGACCTTGAACAGGTTCTGCCCCACATCGAATGCTCGACCGTGCTTGATCGTCGAGAAGGCCGGGTACAGGTCGTCGTATTTCCAGTCGGTGTTTCGCGAGATGAAGGTCAAAAGTTCATCCCGGATCGGCAGGTTATGCTCGTCGAATCGAGCGCAAACAACAACGGTTCTCTGAAGAGGATGACGCCCCGTTTGAGTTCCCATTTGCGCGGTCCGCCGGGACCCCAGTAGAGCGTGATGCTTTCGATCGTGGCCTTCAGGGCGGCCTTCAGCGTGGGCCGGTCGGCCAGGTGGATGGTTTCCTTCAACGTGGCCAACTCGGCCATCACGGCTTCCACTCGGGCCTCAGGATCGTCGCCGGGATCGCTTCCGATCCGGTCGAGTTCCTCGGCCAACCGGCGTCGTTCGGTGCGCCACCCGGCCAGCACTCGGGAGGCGTCGGCCAGGGATTCGGAGTCCACCAGCAGCAGCCGTTCCGTGGCCCGCTGGATCTTCTTATCCAGGTCGGCGATCCGTTTCCGCAGCTTGCGGTCGTCAGTTCGCTTAGTCTTCTTCGCCTTGAGCTTCCGGGTCACCGCCGCCCGAATCCGCTCCTGCAGTTCGGGCTGGTTCAGGATGTCGACGATCTTCCCCAGCACGAACCCCTCGATGTGGTCCTGCCGAACGCTGAAGCAGTCGTCGAGCGTGTCGCCGCCGTTCTGATTCGGCCGGCGGATCGTGTAGTAGCAATGCCGGTTCCCATAGGAGGTGCGCCTTCCCCACATCTTCTCCCCGGTTACGCCGCACATCATGATCCCGGAAAGGATGTAATCGCTCCGCCGGGGACGCGCTCGCGGGCATTTCCGCTCGGCGATCTTCCGCTGCACCCTGTCGAACGTCTTCTGGTCGACGAGCGCCGGGAAGGCGTTCTTGACCACGATCGGCCCGTCTCCGCCGATGGTCCCGTTGCCGACATGGTTGAACCGGCCTTGCGGAGTCTGCCCGTAGATTAGCGTCCCGGTGTAAGCCGGGTTCTTGAGAATGACGCTGACGTTGCAGTAGTTCCATTCATTGCCGAGCCGGGACCGGATGCCGCGCTCGTTCAGTTCGGCCGTGATCTCCCGCAGGCCGACATCGGTGTTGGCGTAGCGGTCGAAGATGTATTTGACGGTCTCGACCTCCTCGGTCCGCTCGCCAATGTCGATCGACGCCTTCCAGTTCTTCGGCTTGCAGAACTTCTCACCGCCCGGCACGCGATGCACCAGGTTGCCCGCCTGGTCATAGAACACCCGATCATAACCATACGGGGCGGCGTGGATGCCGTAACCTTCCTTGGCCTGCTGGATGCGGCCTCGCAGCACGTTCTGCGACAGCGAATGCAGGAACTGGTTCTTCCCCTCCTGCTGGATCGCATAGATCATCCGGCCAGCGAAGTCGTTCCAGTCGATGTCGCCCTGGGTGACCGTGACCAGCCGGACGCCGCGCATGCGGAGCGGCTCGATCACATAGCCCGCCTTCAGGCTGTCGAACCGGCCGAACCGGTCCTGGTCCCAGCAGAGGATGACATCGAACTGACCGTCCTGGCCGTCTTGCAGCATGCGACGGAAGTCGGGCCGCTTCTCAATCTCGTCGCCGGAGATGCCTTCATCGATGTACCAGGCGACGATCTCGAATCCCTTCCGTTTGGCCAGCCCGATGATCTCGTTGCGTTGCTGGGCTGGGCTGGTTTCCTGCTTGGCGGACGACATGCGGATGTAGCCCGCTGCGCGATTCGATGTTGGGCCGCGCGCTCGGCCGTTAGAATGTTTGG
>JAGQQG010000161.1 GCA_020426325.1 Planctomycetaceae bacterium
GGAAACAGCCGTGACGCAGTTTCCCGGCAGCGTTCGTCGTCAGGAAGCAGCCACCGTCGCGCGGGCTTTGGAGCTGCCGGTACGCCGCGGCGGCTGCAGTTCCATCGCTGACGTGTTACCTGCGGTGCTGGCACGCTTGCGGAAGCTGGATTCCAAGAACACAACTGAGAACGGGGACCGGTCCTGAACCCGCGTGAGGGTCCACACCGCCTTCCGACACGATGGCATCTCTGCCTTCTGGTGCTTGGCGCTCTGTCGGATCACCACCGCCTGATGAGGCAGTTTGGGGCCGTCCCCCTCATGTCGATTACTTGTTTGGCGAACCCCGTGATCACACACGACAGAGAGGATCCTCATGTCTGTTGTCGAGGATCGAAACCTGTCCGTTTCAAAACCACCACTCCGGTGGACCGAAGAACGTGCGTCGTCAGACAAATTCCCGCATTTCACTTGAAATCCTCATGGCAGTCACCAAGTGCAACTCGGACGATGTGACCGAGGCAGCTTGTTCAGCTATCGAAATAGCCAAGGACGAAATGTCCTGTGCTATTTGATTGAATCGAGACTTGTCCTCATTGGGTGTTCGTTTAGACAAAAACCAACGGTACTTCAGTTCCCGAAAGTCAATGGACGTGAGTGTTCAACTGCAAGGTGAATTGACTCGAAAAGGTTTCGTCCGGTCATCTTTGTTTGCGGTGGATAAACGGATTGGAAGTTGGTTGAAAGGTGTAAACAATCTGACAACCAAGCGCCCTCTGGTGCAATGACATGCAATTGTTGCCTTTCGCTCACTGCTGGGTGGGAAGTTCGCGTTGGAAAATGATCGAATCCTGCGCGAATGGTGCGAACTGTTGCTTACCTCTAAAGATCATGCCGTAACTCAGAAAGTAATGAGAGGCCGAAATTCAGTAGTGTCAGTTGTGTAATCCGCGTTGCACGGGTTCCCTTCAGTTAGCATGATGGGATCATTCCGAGTTGGTCATCCTCGTTGGATGTCGTTCTGAAATAATCAACCATTGGATGGCAGGAAGTGAGCGAGTCTTTTGAATGTGAATGATGCTGGTGCTGAGTCAGCGGCGACGCGTTTGAGTTTGTTGGTGCGTCTGCGCAATTTGAAGAATGATGATGCGTGGAAGGAGTTCTTTGAGAGTTACGGTCCCCGGATCTTTCGCTGGTGTCGGAGGCTCGGATTGCAGGAGTCGGATGCTTCCGATGTGACACAGGAGGTATTGACGCGGTTGATGAAGGCGATTCAGACTTTTGATTACGATTCGTCTCGCGGTCGATTTCGTGGCTGGTTGACGATCGTCACCAATAATGCCATCCGGGACTACGTTCATCGACAGCGACGGGCGGGAATCGCAGGAGGGGACACTGTCTTGCAACGTCACTTGAGCAACCTTCAGTCGACATCAGCGATTGATGAACTGGCAGCTGAGATCGATGCTGAAGCAGATCAGGAGGTGCTGCGGGAGGCGGAGGCGCGAGTCCAGCTTCGTGTTGCGGTCGAAACGTGGGAGGCGTATCGTATGACCACGGTTGATGGTGTGAAGCCATCCGAGGTCTCGAAGAGAATCGGCATGAAGACTTCAGAAGTGTATGTCGCCAAGTCGCGGGTCATCAAATTGTTGAAAGAAGAAGTTGCTCGCATCAAGGAAACAGAGGCCGACCAGCTTTCAACACGACTCGAACCCGGCCATTGATCATCCGCGAAACGAAAGCCGGCTATGTCTGCTTGCCCGTCCATTGATGAGCTGCGGCGATTCCTGGACGGTGTTGATGTTGCGGACGCTTCCACGGCGACGGCAAAGCACATCGACTCTTGTCCCGAATGCCAGCAACGCCTCGATCAACTGACGGAGCCGTCGTTTCTTGATGATTCGGTTGACGAGTCGATCGGCGGAGAGTCGTCATCGGGGCTCGACCTTTCACGAATGCTTGATCGCATTCAGCGTGAGCGATCTGACGAAGAACCGCGATTGCAGATGGCGCATCATCGGTTGCCGACCAGTGAGTTGCCCGGTTATACGATTCTCAAGCATCTCGGCTCCGGTGCAGGAGGCGACGTCTATCAGGCGCGCGACGAGAAACTGGGACGTCAGGTTGCGATCAAGGTGCTGAAGTCGGAACTGGCAGCACAAAAGGAGAGCCTCGCCCGGTTCGAGCGAGAGGCCCGAGCAGCCGCTGCGTTAGAGAATGAGCACATCGTCCGCTTGCATGCTCTGTTGCAGCTCGACGGGATGCAGCCCTGTCTGGTCTTCGAACATATCGAAGGCGAATCACTTAAACAGCGGCTCGCTGAAGAAGAAGTCATCTCACCTCGAGAGGCAGCCGCAATCGTGATCGCCGTGGCATCCGGACTCTCGGCGGCTCATCATGGGGGCGTGATCCATCGTGATATCAAGCCGTCCAACGTGTTGATCGAACGGAGAACCGGAAGAGTTAAGATTGCTGACTTTGGTCTTGCGAGATTTGCTGAGGTCGAAGCGGAGTTAACTCACGAGGGGATGTTGGCGGGGACGCCAAACTACATGAGTCCTGAGCAGGTGCAGAACCCTCAGTGTGCGGACGCGAGAAGCGACATCTATAGTGTCGGGGTGTTGCTTTACGAAATGTTGACGGGCGTCGTCCCCTACCGTGGCACCGTCAGAATGGTGTTACAAAGACGGATTCATGAAGATCCGCTGTCCCTGCGTCGGCTCAATGATGCCGTTCCTCGCGACCTGGAAACGATCTGCCTAAAGGCCATGTCACGCGATCCGGCAAGGCGTTATCAGTCCGGAGAGGAGTTGATTGACGATCTGACGCGATGGCTCGAAGGGCGACCGATTCACGCTCGACCGGTCGGTGCGGCCGAGAGAGTCTGGAGATGGTCGCGAAGGAATCCGACGATCGCCCGATTGAGCGCACTCGTCATTGTCATGGTGTGTGCTGGCTTGGTGGCCATGGCATGGTTCACGCTTTGGTTAGCGGAGTCCAAGCGGAACGCGGAGAGACTGACCCAACAGTCGAACGAACATGCCCGACTCTACCAGCTGCAACGCGATCTGGCGGTCAGGCATCTCGATCAGATGGTGCACGAAGTTCAAAACGAGTTGGGAGAACGTCCTGAGACTCGGCAACTCAGGAATCGCCTGTTCGACATCGCCATGAAGGGGCTGGCGGATGTTCAGGAAACGGGGGACTTCTCACTCACCGGCGCTGTCAGTTCGGCAGACGCCTTGAACCGGCTGGGCGATCTGGCGAGAGAACTCGGAGATCATCAGAAAGCGCGTCACCACTATCAACAGGCATATGACGTGCTCAAGGAACTGCCGGACTCGCCACTCCATCAGTTCGATATTCAGCGATCCAAGGCGATGACGCTTTGTAACATTGGTGATGTCGTCGCGCTGACTGGCGACGACAGATCGGCAATGACGCAATATCGAGAAGCCATAAGCCTGCTTAATGACGTGATGGGATCTGATGAGGGGAACCGTCCCTTGACCTGTCGCAGCCTCGCGATTGTCACAGAGCGGTTAGGGGATCTTTTTCGCCGACAATCAAACTGGGACGAAGCGGCTCGAAGCTATCAGCAAGCTGTGTCGTTGATTACAGAACAGCCCGGGGCTGTCGAATCCGAGACTGAACAGTTACGCGGTATCGCTGTCCTGGTGCAGAAGCAGGCAGATATTGCCGTACAGCAAATGAATCTTTCTGAGGCAGCCGCCTATCTTTCTGATGGCCATCAGCGATTTTCCGAGTTATCGGAACAGAATCCGAAGAACATCAAGCTTCAGAGAGACCTTGCGGTTTCCTACGCTCGGCAGGCAGAGCTGAAGGTACTCACGGAAGATCTTGCCGGAGCCAATCAGGCGTTTGCTGAAGCCTCTCATTTATTTGATCAACTTCGGCACGATGATCCTGAGAGTCTGGTGTTGATGCGGGACCTGGCAGCAATTCGCAGCCGACAAGGGGAGTTGGCGTTTGAACTTGGCAGGTGGAGTGAGGCGGAGGATCATCTGAAATCAGCCGTGGAGATCTTTGAGCGGCTGAATTCGAGCGACCAGATGCTGCCTGATGATGCAATCAATTTGCAACGGTGCCGCAAAAACCTCCGGTTGGTCAAGAATCGCTCGGCGAATCTCAGATTCTTGAAGAGTTCGCCGATTTCTTTGGAAGAACCGAAACCGATCGGCGTTTTCAGTGTGGAAGACATCGTCCGGAGCGGTTAGGATCTGCCAACTTCCGGGCCTGGGGAGAATTTGAATGCTCACTCGGCGCCACTCGCGTAAACATCTCTCACATATCAATCTCGTCCCTGCTTACGTTCAGGTCATGGAGCAACGGCTCTGCTTGTCAAGCGGGTCTGGTTCCATCGATCTCGGCGAAGATTCCGACGATTCCGACTCGCGGTCCGGTAAATCTTCGGACAGTCATCAGCAATCCGATGACAGGGCTGAAGACAGATCCGGTTCAAACTCCGGGTCGAGTTCCTTGAATTCAGGCTCAGGGTCGTCGAACTCCGGTTCCTCAGGCAACAGTGGTTCCAGCTCCTCAAATTCGGGAAGCGGCTCATCGAACGAAATCGTCATCGTTGGTACCTCCACTACGCTGGAGTCGATTGAGAATTCGTTGAGTGACACCGATGATGGAACATCGAGCAATTCAGGCTCTGGTTCATTGAACTCGGGATCTGGTTCCGTCAACTCAGGATCAGAATCGTTGAACAGCGGATCAGGCTCGAACAGTTCGGGTTCCGGATCGGTCAACTCAGGATCGAATGATTCAAACGAAGTCGAAGACGGCTTTGACACGACGTCGTCAAACTCCGGATCGGGGTCAGAGAACTCTGAGGCCGGGTCAACGAATTCAGGATCTGGATCGCAGAACTCCGGCTCTGGATCGGCAAACTCCGGATCGGGCAATTCTGGTGACGCCTCAAGTGACTCAGGTGGAGGGGATAACTCTGGATCATCGAACTCGGAATTGAGATCTGACAATTCCGGGCCGGGATCATCAAACTCAGGTTCAGGCTCGCAGAATTCAGGATCGGGTTCGATCAACTCCGGTTCCGAGAATTCTGGTAGCTCCTCGAACGAACCTAGCTCCGAGGACAATTCTGGATCACCGAATTCCGGTTCCGGTTCGACCAACTCAGGACAGGGATCCTCGAACTCTGGTCCAGGTTCACAGAATTCAGGGCAGGGATCAGAGGGAGGCGACGGTTCTGCTGCGAATGAGCCAGAGTCTGAAACGTCGAATTCCGGAACAGGTTCGGAGAACTCCGGGCCGGACGAAGACCAGACAGGTCCGTCGCAGCCGGGTGGGGAATCGGAGCCGTCACGAGCTGATAATGATGTCGTGAATTCATCATCGGCCCTTGACGCGAACAGAGACGCTTCCGAAACGAATTCCACCAACAATAATGCCGATCAGCTGTCCGACGATACCGAGGGATCAGCTGTACCGGAATCTACAATTCCGGATGGCGATGCTGACCCGGCCGAGGACACGGACCGAACACCTGCTGAGGAAGCGTCGTCCGGAAATCAGCCCGAACAGGAATCGGAAGTCGAGACAGAGGATGATCCAACCGCGTCGACTGAACAATCAGGAGAGACGGACGATGCGATTGTACCTGTCACGCTCGAATCCGGGGGACCGGTGAATCTTGATCAGCAACTCGATGTTGTGTACGGCGATGGATTGGCAGCCACTCAGTCGTGGATGCGTTCCCTGTGGGAAGAAACATCCGTCGGCCCGCTGCTCGAAGGGATCGAGTCATTTCTCATGGCATTAGCCAATCGTTCCCGAGAAGTCGTGCTGACTGGAGCGGCATTGCTGACCGGGTTCCTTGTCATCTTGAATGATGACCAGAAACTAACGGCTGCCAAAGTCATCCGGCGGCTCCGTAAGCAGAGCTGATTCTGCAACCACTCTGCTGATTCAGTCGATTCGTGCGACTCGCCGTATCAGTGCGTCTCCAGTGGATCAATGTGTGTGGACGCGATTTCATCAATTCTTCAAAAAAGTCATCTCACTGCTGCAAGGTTTTGCCGGCAGCTCAGTAGTAGAAGTTGAAAGGACACGATCGGCAGTGACCACGACGTGAAATGGCATTGCGGTGTGTTCCAGTTTTCGACCTTGAAACTGAACAGGTGACTCCGTGAAACGATCCCAGGCACTCTCATGGCCGGGCAGAAGACGGTCTGCGTTTACGCTCATCGAATTGCTCGTGGTCATTGCTATCATCGGCATCCTTGTCTCTCTCTTGCTTCCTGCGGTGCAGTCCGCAAGAGAAGCAGCCCGCCGTATCGAATGCGTGAATAATCTGAAGCAAATCGGCCTGGCGTTTCACAACCATCATGATCTGAACCTGTACTTTCCCACTGGAGGATGGGATTGGGACAAATCACCCACCTACAACGATGGCGTGCCTGAAGTCGGCTCGACTCAGGAAGCCGGATGGGGCTTTCAGATTTTGCCTTTTATCGAAGCTGCCAACTTGTGGAATGAAGGACCATTGGAAGCCGTCAGTACGCCGTTGCCTGTCTACTTCTGTCCGGCACGCCGCGGTCCTCAGACGGTCTCCAGTCCTGATTTCTATGATCCACCGTTGACGGGGACCACGGTGACTAACGCCCTGTGTGACTACGCAGCCAGTAACATTGATGGGACGGGTGTCGTCCAGCGATTCGATCCTCGCAAAATCCGTGACATCACCGACGGTACGACACAGACGCTGCTTGTCAGTGAGAAGCGATTGAATCGACGTTTTCTAGGGCAACCGCAGGACGACGACAACGAAGGCTACACCGCCGGCTGGAACGAAGACACGCTCCGTCGTACGGAAGAAGGTCCGCAGCCGGACTACAGGGATGATACGGGAGACGGTGAGCGACTGTTTGGTTCATCACATCCCGGGGGTCTCAACGCATTGCTCGCTGACGGCTCGGTTCGAGTGATCTCTTACGAAATTGACACTCAGATCTTCCAGAATCTGGGCGACATCGTTGACGGCGAAGCCCTTAGCGATTTCTGAGGGTTTGGCCGAGTCATCGTCGGTCTGTCATCTGCTTTATGAACGGAAAGGTTCATCACCATGAAAATTTCTCAGATGAGCGTTCGCGCATTGGCTCCCTGGGGGAGCGGCTTGACTGTCCTGTTGATCGGAGCCTGGTGGTTGTTCGGTGGATCGCACAGCGAGGCCGAACGAATCGCGAGGGACCTGAAAAGTGAGGACCCGAGTCTTCGATACAGCGCGGCGAAAGATCTTTCAGAGCTGGGATACAACGCGTCTCCAGCCGTCGATGCTCTGGGGGAAGCGCTGCACGATTCGGATGAGAAGGTGCGATATCGTGCTGCCAAGGCTCTCTCGAAGATCGGTCGCAATGCCGGATCAGTCGTCGATGATCTGGCGATCGGCCTGACCGACTCGAACGAGGACACCCGCTATTACGTCGCCAAGACTTTCAGTCACCTCGGTCCAGAGGCAGCAGGTGCAGTGGATGCACTGGCGTTGGCACTTGAAGATTCTCACCCCGAGGTTCGCTTTTATGCGGCGAAGACGCTCAGGGATCTGGGTGAACTGGCTCAACCTGCAGCTCCGCAACTCGCAAAGGCGGCCAAAGACAAGGACCCCAAGGTTCGCGATGAAGCCAAGCTCGCCCTTCAGGAATTGTAGCATCCCGTGACAATCATTGACGTTGCTCACACTTCTACCTCAATGACCTTTATGGACGTTGGCCATCACGGATGACGGCTCTGTCCTCCACACTTCCACGACCACAATCATGTTGTTCTCACCCGTCCCTCTCCAGAAGCCGCGACGAATGAAGAAACCTTCCACGAGGATTGGATCCACGAACACCCGGCCTCGCCCGAAGGTCGTGCTCTACTCGCATGATACGATGGGCATCGGGCACATGCGTCGGAATCTGTTGATCGCTCAAAGCTTGAAGCATGGGCCACATCATGCCAGTGTGCTGATGGTGGCAGGTGCCCCGGAGGCATGTGCGATGACCGCGACGTCCGGGATCGACTGTCTTGCCTTGCCGGCACTGTCAAAAAGTCAGAACGGTCAGTATTCCGCACGACATCAATCAATGTCGTATCGGTCGATGCTCAAGTTCCGCAGCCGGACAATTCGGGCGGCTGTTCAGGAATTCGCGCCCGACGTCATGATCGTCGACAAAGTCCCGCGTGGGGTCGGGGGAGAGTTAACCGAGACTCTCTCGGCACTCAGGCGTACGTCCCGCACGCAAGTCGTCCTTGGCCTTCGAGACGTCCTGGATGACCGAACCACCGTACAACGGGAATGGAGTGAAGCGGACGGCGATACGGCCGTGCGAGACTTCTACGATGCGGTCTGGGTCTATGGAGATCACACGGTCTATGACACCATGCTCGAATCCGAATTTGAAACGGATGTGGTGCTGAAGAGTTGCTTCACGGGATACCTCGATCAGCGCTGGCGGCTCAGATTTCACCGTCCGCAGCCGATGCCTGCATCGAACGGCTTGTCGATTGAGACAGCGGACCGTCTGATTGTTGTTGCTGTTGGGGGTGGGCAGGACGGTGTCGCCCTGTCACGTGCCTTCTGTCAGTCACAGTTGCCGAAGGGATCGCAGGGCGTCCTGCTGACCGGCCCCTGCATGCCGGAGGAAGACCGAAACGAACTCCGCATTCTGGCGAACCGAAATGGCGAAGTGAAAGTCATCGAACAACTCGTCGAAGCAGATGTTCTGATCGAAGCTGCTGACCGTGTCATCGCCATGGGAGGTTACAACACCGTCTGCTCAATTCTCTCCTTCGGCAAGCCCGCCTTGATCGTTCCTCGCGTTCACCCAAGACGTGAGCAGCTAATCCGCGCACAACGCATGGCGGACATCGGGTTGATCGACTACCTGCATCCCGATGGCCTCTCTCCAGAAGCGCTCACGATCTGGATGCAGGCGGACATCTCTCGACTGACTCGTCAGAAACAATCCGTTGACCTCAATGGTCTTGAGCGGATCAACAAGTTGTTCGGTGACCTCATCGATCGCCCCGTCTGTTCGTCATCCTCGTTCGTCCCGAAGGAGAAACTCCCTCATGTGTTATGAAAGCCATGACTGCGTAGGTTACGTCGTGAAGCGTTACCCTCGCTTCTCGGAAACATTCATCGTCAACGAGGTTCTCGCTCATGAGGCGGCAGGGCTCGACGTGGAGATCTTCTCGCTGCGGCCCCCGGTCGACACTCACTTTCAGAATCGGATCTCCGAGGTCCGCGCTCCGGTCACCTATCTTGACCGGGACAATCGTGGTGGTAAGTCAGATGTTTTCTGGGCGGCAATCCAGGAGGCAGAACTGAAACTGCCGGAGTTCTCCAGTAAACTGGCTCTTGCACAGGGTGAGGATGCAAAGGACACCATTCAGGCGATCCAGCTGGCTCTGATGACGCAGGAACGGGACATCCGGCATCTGCATGCACACTTCGCTTCAAGTGCTGCCTCCGTTGCACGTATGGCGGCACATTTCGCGGGAATCCCGTACACCTTGACGGCTCATGCGAAAGACATCTTTCACGAGGAGGTCGAGTCGGATGACCTGCGCCGTAAACTGACGGATGCTTCGTCCGTTATCACCGTCAGTGACTTTAATCTGCAGTATTTGCGAAAGACGTTCGGCCCGTCCGCATCTCGAGTCGTTCGAGTGTACAACGGGCTAGATCTGCACCAGTATCCATTTCTACTCCCGGCCGATCGCCCGCGACAGATCATTGGTGTCGGTCGTCTCGTTGAGAAGAAGGGTTTCAACGATCTGATTACCGCCTGTGCCATTCTGGCCGAGCATCGCGACGATTTTCATTGCGAGATCATTGGCGACGGTGAATGCGGACGAGAGCTGCAGGATCAGATTCTCGAACTGGGGATCGCTGACCGTGTGAAACTCATCGGGCCTCAGCCTCAGTCTCAGGTGATTGCGGCCATGCAATCTTCTGCCGTGCTGGCTGCTCCCTGCATCGTGGGAGGTGACGGCAATCGTGATGGGTTGCCGACCGTTCTCCTGGAAGCAATGGCACTCGGCACACCCTGTGTTGGTACCGACGTCACCGGAATCCCGGAAGTGCTTCGACACGAACAGACAGGCTTGCTTGTCGGTCAACACGATCCGCACGCCTTGGCAAGGGCACTGGAGAGACTGTTGGACGATCCGGTGCTCCGTATTCGGCTGGCCTCCCGCGCTCGTGATCTGATCGCTGCGGAATTCGATGCTCACGCGAATGCAGGCGCCGTACGAGAGCAGTTCGTCGGCCTCAAGGGTTCGATTTCGGAGTGTGACTCCTACTCTCACCTCGATGTGCCGGCAATGTTGCAGGAGGTGTCGTAATGCGAGTCGCCTATGTGTGTGCTGATGCGGGTGTGCCTGTGTTCGGTTGCAAGGGATGCTCGATCCACGTGCAGGAGATGCTGCGAGCCATGGTCGGGCGAGGGTTCGACGTCGAGTTATTCACGCCCCGTGTGGATGGCAACTGCCCGGAAGGATTAGAGCCTGTGCGGGTGCATCGATTGCCACAACTCCGAGCGAATCGTGAAGCAGCCACGACAAGGCAGGTCGAGCAGGAGAATCAAGCGCGACGAGAAATGATCGAGGATGCACAGCCGTTCGATCTGGTGTATGAGCGGTACTCGCTGTGGAGTTTCGTCGGGATGGCGTTCGCTCGTCAGCAGGACATCCCCGGCATATTGGAGGTCAACGCTCCGTTGATCGAGGAGCAGGCAGCCTATCGCGGGTTGACGAATCGACATGTGGCAGAAGGCGTAGCACGTCGCGCGTTCAAGGCGGCGAGTGCACTCGTCGCTGTCTCGCCGGAGGTGGCGGACTATCTTTCAGCATGGCCAGAGACAGAAGGACGTACGCATGTGGTCTCGAACGGAGTCAACGTCAGCCGCTTCGGTCCGTTGAGGTCCGAGACGATTAGACACACGGATGACCTGACCATCGGCTTCGTGGGGACCTTGAAGCCATGGCATGGTGTGCAGGATTTGTTGAATGCGTTCAGTCGGCTATTGCCCCGCTTTCCGCGCTTGAAGCTTCGCATCGTCGGTGATGGACCGGAGCGGGAACGGCTCGAACGACAGGCACGTGAGATCAGCAGGACGGCAATTACATTCGTCGGAGCGGTACCGCCTGTGGAGATTCCTGCTCAACTGGAGAGGATGGACATCGGCGTGGCACCGTACCCGCAGATGGAGCCTTGCTACTTCTCGCCACTCAAGCTGTACGAATACGCCGCTGCGGGACTGGCCATTGTCTCCAGTGACATCGGCGAGCCGGGACGCGTGATCGAGCATGAAGTGAACGGGCTGCTCTGTCGCCCCAGCGATCCGGCTGATCTGGCCCGCCAACTCGAACGGCTGAACTGTCATCCGCAGGAGCGAATCGCCTTGGGCCGCACAGCTCATCGGCGTGTCAGCCAAAATCACACGTGGAGGCATGTGCTCCAGCGAATCCTGGAAACTGTCGACCGGCCGACGCC
>JAGQQG010000162.1 GCA_020426325.1 Planctomycetaceae bacterium
GGTGGAAGTCGCGCCGCTGATCGCCGGGGACTCGATCACCGTGCGGCTGCATGAGTGGGTCCATGTCTCGGAGGGCATCGTGCGAGTGAGGCACGTCGCTGAAGTCTCGGGAAGCAACATGACGGCAGTCGACCGGGCACGCGAACTCGACGTGATGAATCTGACAGAGGAGAATGCCGAACAGATTCTCACCCGCGAACTGTTACAGGTCCGTCTCCTTCTCGCGGGATTCCCGCTTGATGCAGTCACCATGAACGGTGCAGAGACGGTCACAGTCACACTTGCGGCGGTTTCACCCTATCCGTCGCTCGATGTCGAACATGCGGCCGCGATCTCAATGGCCGGTGCTCTGGGTATTCCGCTGGAGGATGTTCGCGTCAAACTCGCAGCCCCTTTGGAAATGCCACAGGACACTCGAACCACTGGCAACCAGCGAATCTCGATCGACGTCCTGCCGCCCGTTCGCCCAACTCCGGGCAGGGTGCGATTGACTGTCCGGCTGCTAGTCGATGGAGAGCTACGTAACACGGTCAGCGGTCTGTTCGACGTGCGGGTGCGTCATACGGTCGTGCTCGCGTCCGCGTCACTGCCAACGGGAACGGTGCTGACCGCCGACCATCTCACCGTCAATGACGAATGGAGTGATGAACGCCCTGTGCACGTGGACATCGGTGATCTGTTCGATCGTCAGCTGCGCCGGTCGATTCCTGTGGGTGTGCCGGTTGGTCTGCGCGACCTGAAACCAGTCACGGATGCCAAGTCTCAGCCACTCATTGCGGTCGGAGACGTCGTCCGACTGGTTGTACGTCAGGGGAACCTCACCGTCATTGTTCCGACCGCAGAAGCGCTTCAGTCCGGCCTGCCTGGTGAGACCATCCGCGTGCGAAATCTGGAGTCCCGCAAGATTGTGGTCGGTCGAGTGGTCTCCGCACGTGAGGTTGAAGTGCGGTTGCAGTGACATCAAGAACTGCTTCGGTTGTCCGTAGGAACGGATCTGTGAAGGAATCTCATGTTCAAGCCTGTCGTCCAGTTTCTGTTGGTAATTGGTTGTTGTCACGTCACAACTGCAGAGGATCTGTGGGAGTGTCGCCACCCTGATCGGGCGTTTCTGTTTGTGGACTCTCAGGCTCGCCATGTGGGTGATCTGTTGACCGTCCTGATCAGCGAGGACACGGATGTCGACCAGCGGGACGACCGCGCGCTCAGCAAGTCAGCAGGATCAGGCGGTACGTTTGAGTTGAGCGGCGAGGCGGGTGGTGCATTAGGGTCGCAGGCCGCAGACGCAGGTCTGGATTTTTCCGGATCGACCAACCGTAACTTCGACGGCAGTGCCAGTTACCGCAGTGCCCGACAGATCACGGACCGTATCACCTTGACGGTGCAGGAAGTGCTGCCGAACGGGAATCTGGTCCTCAGCGGCATACGACAGATCGAAGTGGGGCGGGATCAGCGAGACCTGCTGGTTTCCGGGGTTGTGCGTCCGATCGATATCAATCCCGACAACACAGTGCACTCCCGGTTCGTATCAAACCTGTCTGTGAGTTACTCCGAGCAAGGGCCAGCAAGTCGCTTTACCAATCAGGGTTGGCTGTCACGAATTACAAACCGAGTGTGGCCTTTCTAGAGTACGTGCCCCCCTGCAATTGATGACACGAACGTTCTTCAGAGATGCGATTCCATGACGATTCACCATTCGATGCTTCGGCTCACACTGATTCTCGTTCTGGGAGGCCCAGCTTTCTGTCGTGCTGATGTGCGGGTCAAGGACATCACGACTGTCTCAGGTGTGCGCGCGAACCAGCTTGTAGGAATGGGGCTGGTGACCGGATTGAACGGGACTGGAGGCAAGAATCCCGAGACGCGGCAGTTCGCGGTCAACATGCTTCAGCGGTTCGGACTGCGTGCTGACCCGACGATCCGAGCACAACTGAGAAATGACTCCAAGTTGAAGACAGCCAGTCTGTCGGTCGTCGTGGTGACTGCAGATTTGCCCACATTTGCCAAGAAGGGGAGCACGTTGGATGTCACGGTGTCCACCTTTGATGACGCGAGCAGTCTGCAGGGGGGCCAGCTCATCATGACTCCGCTGATGGGGGTCGATGGTGAAGTCTATGCGGTTGCGTCCGGACCCGTGTCGATCGGAGGCTTCAGCTTTGAAGGAGATGCAGGGTCGGTGCAGAAGAATCATCCGACGACCGGTCGACTGGCAGGTGGAGCCACGGTCGAGAAGGAGACTTGTTCACCCGTGGGGGAGGACGGATTTGTGAGTCTGCTGCTCTTGGAACCAGATTACGAGACTGCATCCCGCATCTGCCAGGCCATCAACATCGTCTATCCGGAAGCGGCCCGTGTGACGGATGCAGGGACCGTCGAAGTCATGGTTCCGATTCAGCACGAGGGTGATGTTCCCACATTTCTGAGTTTGATCGGTCAGATGCCCGTTCGCCCGGATGTCAAGGCGAAGGTCGTGATCAATGAACGGACGGGAACGGTTGTCATCGGTGCGAAGGTGAAACTCTCCCCTGTGCTGATCACGCATGCGAATCTGGCGGTGATTACCTCCGAGACGCCGGTCGTGTCACAGCCCGCGCCATTCTCCGAGGGAGAGACTGCAGTCGTCCCGCGGACGGACCTGGAGGTGATTGAGGAGAAAAGTCCCGTGACTGTGATCGACGAAACGGCGACGGTCGGCGACCTGGCGCGAGCTTTGAATGCACTTGGCGTCACCCCTCGAGATCTCAGTTCCATCTTCCAGCAGCTCAAAGCCGCGGGTGCACTCCATGCGGAACTGGAATTCAAGTAGGCACCATTCGTCGCAGTAATCCTGAATCGGAATCCACCATGACAGTTTCACCACCCAATTTGAACTTCTCGCGGACGTCGATGGCAGACCTCTCTGAGGTCGCTTCAGGTTCTTCCATTGAAGATGCCGGAGAACAGTTTGAAGGTGTGTTTCTCTCCTTACTTCTGAAAGAGATGCGGAAGACTGTTGGCGATGGGGTGTTTGGTGGTGATTCGACCGACACGATCGGCGGACTCTTCGATCTCACACTGGGACAGGAGTTGGGACGATCCGGTGGACTCGGCATCTCGGAGTCGCTGTTGCGGTACCAGCGCTCAGACAACCAGGGCGGGCATACAAATGGCATTTCGGGAGTGACCCAATGAAGCAGACAGGCCGATCACGATCGAAGATGACAGATCAGCAGTCCAATCAGGCAGACATCCGCGAAGCAACGGTCGATGTCGCTCGCTTGTGTGTGCAATGGCTTGACCAGGAAGAACAGTTTCAGCAGAAGCTTGGCAGACTGCTCCTAAAATTGTCACATGCGAGTCCGTTCGGGGATCGTCCACAGGCGGTGAGTTCGTCTCAGTTGCTGGAACTGACCAGCCAACGTGCGGAGTTGCACCAGCAGCAGTCACTCTGTCGGCTGGCACTCGGGCGTCTACTGAACTGCAATGGCGACGAGGTCCGGCTCTCCTCACTGGAAGGATTGCTGCCTGCCGAAAAACAGCGGCTGTTTCGGGAGCGACGTCTGCGGGTGGCAGTTCTGCTGCAACAAAACCAGCAACTGTTGCGGTCGGTCGAGGTCAAACTTTCCTGCTGCAACGTAAGCGTCACGAATCTCCTGAATGACTTGCTGGGACAACCGGACGCACTCGCCGGTTACGGAGCCGATGGTCACCAGACGGCACCCGCTTCCAACATGACACTTCACGCGATCTCCTGACGATTTTCGCCTCTCACAACAGACATCCGTCATGAGCAGTCTCAACTCAGCTTTGTCTGCACTTCGCGTGAGCCAGCGGGCTTTACAGACGATCGGCAACAACATCGCCAACGCGAGCACGCCGGGCTACCACCGGCAACGGATTGAGTTGGCCGATCGGCGACCGGTGATTCTCGGCGGACTCTCCATCGGACAGGGAGTGGATGTCAGCCGGATTCAACGGCTGCGGAATGATGCCCTCGAAAGAACGCTCCTGCGCACAACATCCGACACCGGGCGACTGAGTGCAAGCCTGGAAACGTTAAGACAAGTGGAGTCGCTCTTCACTCCAGGAACAGGCACGTTGCATGCAAGTCTCCAAGACTTCTTCAATCAATGGGAACTGCTTGCCGCACAGCCGCAGGAAGGGGTCAGGCGTCAGGAGGTCTTGCAGTCTGCGGTCGCGGTCGCTGACGGCATCAACTCGCTGAGCGGATCATTGACTCAGCTGAAATTCGGACTCAAGGAGGAGATTGATGCGGCGGTGGACGAGGTCAACCGCCTGTCGGAGAGTGCTGCAGGACTGAACCGGGAGATTCAACTGGCCGAAGCTCGCGGTGTTACTCCGAACGATCTGTACGATCAGCGTGACCGTGTGGTCACGCAGCTTGCGGAACTCATCGGTGCGGACCTGATCGATGCCGGTGCCACACAGGGCATTCGGTTGGCCGGCGGCGAATCGGTTATCACCACCAGAGCTCAGTCTCTGAGAACTGCCGTCGGCCCCAACGGATACATCGAGCTTCTAGTCGGTGAGGGCACGGAACCTGTCTCGTTGTCGGACGGTCGGCTGGCAGGGCTCATTGAGGGTTACAACGGCATTGTCCCGGACTTCGAGTCGCACCTCGATCACCTCACGACGAATTTTGTCGCTGCGGTGAACACCATTCACGCCTCGGGACTCGGGGCAACGGGCGACTTGACGATCATCGGGAGTACTCGCTCGATCCTTCCGACCAATGTCCCGCTGAAAGATGCCGAGACCGACTTCCCCATTGAAGCGGGCGAGCTGTCCATCGGACTGACAAACACCACAACTGGTGAACGCACATTGCATCGGGTGCCGATCGATCCGTCGGTCGACTCGCTGGAGGATCTCGCGAGTGCTCTCGATGGTCTGGACGGGTTGGCGGCACAGGTTGACACCCAGTCAGGGCGGCTGGCGATCAGTGCCGAATCGGGTTGGACCTTCGACCTGACGGGAGGATTGCCGTCTCATGCTGCTGTGGACACGGCAACCGGGACCAGTCTGCCGGAGGTGTCCGGGCAGTACCTCGGCGATGTCAACGACGAATGGACACTCACAGTAACGGGCAGCGGTACGGTTGGGCAGGACGATGATATCGCCATTGAGGTACGCGACTCGGCCGGAAGTCTGTTGGCCACCTTGCCGGTCGGACAGGGGTATGCGCCGGGTGATGTTCTCGCAGTGGCAGAGGGAGTGTCTCTTCGCGTGCCGGTGGGAACTCTGAACGATGGGGACACATTTCGTCTCCCCGTCATCGCGGACCCCGACACAAGCGGTGCCCTGGCTGCGCTGGGTGTCAATGACCTGTTCACCGGCACACGTCCGGGGACATTGGGGGTCAATCGGGCCTTGCTCGAAGATTCAAGCCGGTTGTCAGTCTCGCAATCAGGAGGGGCAGGTGATGGTCGTATCGCAACACGCCTCGCCGCACTGTCCGAACAAACCGGACTCAACGGGAACACAAGTTTCTCTGAATACCTCGCGCGAGCCAGCGGAGATGCGGGCGTTTTTGTTTCTCATGCGGAGGATGATCTTGCTGCGATGACTCAGCTTTCCGAGCAACTGACCGCAGAGCGGGAGTCGGTTTCGGGAGTGAACCCTGACGAGGAACTCGTCCACATGCTTGAGTTCCAGCGAATGTTTCAAACGGCTGCCCGTTTCCTGTCATCGGTGAATGAGACGCTTGACGAAGTGCTCGGTCTTGTCCGCTGATTTCTCCCGATCCGAACATCGAGACCGATTTCTTTTCGGAGTCCTGACGTGTCTGTCTTTCGAGTCACACCGAATGTGTCTGTCGCACAGTTCCTCAGCCAGTTGACGTCCCACAATCGCAGGCTTGTGGACTTGCAACAACAGGCGTCGACCGGTCTGCGGATTCTGCGCCCCTCGGATGATCCGTCGGGCTTGCGATCCGTTTTGCGGGCAGAAGAGTCGATCTCCCGTTTGGAGACCCGCAGCAGCACCATCAACGCGGCGCGACAACTGCTCGATCAGGCACACATCGCGGTCCTTGAGGCGAATCAGTTGTTTGTCAAAGCGGGCACACTCGCAACTGAGGCCATCCAGGCGACGGACTCCTCGGAACAATCCGTGATCGCTGATGAAGTGGAAAGCCTGCTGTCCCAACTGGAAGTGTTAGCGAACACACGCGTGGCCGACGAGTACGTGTTCGCAGGGATCAACTCAGACACCGTCCCTTACCTCTTCGAGTCAACCTCCGGTGCCTCGACGTACACCGGGTCTGATGTGCCGCGAACATTGGCCTTGCCGGGTCGATCGCCGCTGGTGCTGTTGCAATCGGGTGCTGACGTCTTCCAGCCGCAGTCGCGAGGGACAACTGAGTACGTGGGCAGCACGGGTGCTGCGGCTGGAACGGGAACCGACACTGCACGCAGACAAGGCACTCTGACTGTGCGTCACCTTTCGACCACCTTCTCCGCAGGGTCCGGAGTTACTGCAGGAACATCGTCGGTCACAGGCGACACGATCATCGGTCCTGCGGGGGTACATACGTTGACGATTGACGACACCAGCGGCACCGGCACGTCCGGCACCATCTCCCTGAATGGGGGAGATCCCGTCACTTTCGCCAATACGGACACGGATCTCCGGGTCATCGGTTCCAACGGAGAGGTTGTCTATCTCGACACCACGGCCATCACTCCCGGCTTTGTCGGCGACATTGACCTGACGGCGAGAGGTTCACTGTCCACCGATGAAGGCGCCACGCAGACGACGATCGACTTCTCAGCCAATCAGGTGGTCACGAATAGCCCGACAGGCAAGATCACCAATGTCGATTCATCCAACATTCGTCGGGTCGGTGGCGAACATCTGGAGTACACCGGGACGTCTGATGCATTTGCAGTTCTGCGCGAACTGCGAGATGACATCCGCAACCTGCATGACTTGCCGGAGAACGAACGTCAAGAGGCGATCGGCAGACGGCTGACGGACGTTCACCGCATCCGAGATCATCTGTTGGATGTGATCGGACAACAGTCGGTCACGCTTGCCCATCTCGACGATGTGCAGACACATGTCGAAGACACGCAGTATGAACTCCAGCGACAGGTCAGCGAGACCGCCTCGGCAGACATTCCCCAGGTCGCCCTGCAGCTTCAACAGGCGCAGTCCCAGTTGCAGTACACGCTGGCAACTGCTTCACGACTGTTCGATGTCAGCCTGCTGGACTTTTTGAGTTGACAGCAATTCGTTTTGTGAGACGCCTCTGGTTCGGGAGTATTTGTGATGGATCACCTCACACCACCGCCACATGCCATTCACCACGCACATGGGATTCCCGTTCCTCACAGCCGACATCTCTCCATGGAAGAGCAGGAAGAGTTACAACGCTGGCTTGCCTCGCGGGGAAGTGACGAAAGCCTCAATGTGCGAGAGATCGCTGCCTTCGTCAGCCGATCTCAGCCTATGCTGGATGTGATCATGAAATCCGTCACGTCCGTCAGCGTTGGGAGGCACCTCACCCCGCCGTCAATGACACATGCGGTCGCTCTGCTCGGTACCCGCCACACCATCGATCTGTTGAAAAAACTAGCAGAGACATCCCGGCGAGTGAACGCAAGTCGTCCCTGAGACATCTCGCCGTTCTCTCGATTTGGACGTTGATGCATCAAGAGTGAGGCGAAATCTTCCGTGACCGATGTAAACGGACATCGACCCGGCAATTCAGGATATCAACTCGCCTGTTAAGAGTTCATCAGCAAGTCCTGAAATGTTCACTCGATGATCAGGGAGAATCGCCGGAAAATTCTCCGGGCGTAAAGGAATTGACTTCGTAGTGACTTTGCTGGGAGGGCGGAAATGTGGTGTCCGGGTTGTCAGTCCGACGACGTTTATCGCAGCCGGAGTCAGAACAAGCTCTTCTACCGGTTTCTCTTCGTCGCGGTATTCCGGTGCCACGGTTGTTCGCATTTGTTCATGCGGTCGACGTTCCTTCACTCAGTCATGTACCTGCTCTCCGCTCGGTACCGGGAAGAGGTTTACTGGAACGATCTGGGGACCGGCACGCATGTCGAATGTGACATCCCCTCTGAGAATGTGCATCTGTCCGTCCAGCACCACTTCGGGCACACTCAACCTCGGCGACGCTCTCGTGTGGTCGTGAAGGATCTCCACTGAAGGGCCAGCCGTTCACTTCTTCTGTGGACGAAAGGCGACGAGTCGTTCTTCGTTCGTTTCCAGGTACGGGCCATCGATCAGATCGATGCAGTACGGAATTGCCGGAAACACGGCGTCGAGACATTCTCGGATGGCTTTGGGCTGACCGGGCAGGTTGACGATCAAAGTCGTGCCTCGGATTCCAGCGGTCTGTCGTGAGAGGATTGCGGTCGGCACCTTTTCCAGCGAGACCTTCCGCATCAGTTCACCAAAGCCGGGCATCATCTTGTCACACGAGGCCTCGGTCGCCTCGGGGACGATGTCCCTTTTGGCAGGTCCGGTGCTTCCGGTCGTGATGATCAGGCAACACCCTTCCTTGTCGGTGAGCGTTCTCAGGGCAGCCTCGACCTGTGGTTTCTCGTCGGGAACGATCTTGGCAACCGGTACAAATGGGGTGGCCAGCACTTCGTCGAGATACTCGCGGATCGCCGGCCCGCCGCGATCCTCATACTCGCCGCGATTGGCTCGGTCCGAGACGGTGACGATTCCGATTCTGACTGCTTTCGGCATGATGCGTCCTCTTGATCGGGAAAGATAGACGTGGTCCGGGAACACCCAAAACTTATGCTGACGGCTCTTTGGCAAGTCGTTGTCGTATTACTTCGACTCGCTTGCGATTGGCACCCAGATCGGAATGTCCAACTCTTGAAGCTGACCGTACCTGGATCACCCCTGCCTCTGAGTCATACAGGAATTCCATGTCGTCGACAAACCGGAGGAGTGAACTCGAGCATTCGGCTCGGAGGTAGTTCTCATCCTCTTCGATGATCTGCACTCCGGGCATCTCGTTCAAGACCTGCCTTAACCGTTCCAGCGTGCCATTGTTCGCAGGCAGAGGATCGATCCGGTGTTCGTCATCCGACGCCAAACTGCACACACAGTTCGGAGAATCCGGACATGGCCGCAGCCGACCATCAACAACCCCCAACTCCGGCCGACGCCACGAGGCGACAACCAAGCCTCCGATTGTAATCAGCACAATCAGTGGCAAGCCGAGTATCACGAACAGCATGGTACGCCGGGGTTTCATGACTGGTTCAACAGATCAGTCCTCGACTGCGAGAAGTTTGTCAGCACCTGCACGACTCAGTTCAGTCGCGGCCTGACGACCGAGTTGAGCAGGTGATGATTGTTCTCCGACGACCGTGGCCTCAACGAGTTCCCGTCCATCGCCGCTGAGGACAACGGCCTGGAGTCGCAATTGGTCATCTTCACCGATCTCCGTCACCACGCCCACGGGGGCGTGACATCCTGCACGCAGTTCGTGGAGGCAGGCTCGCTCTGCGGTCACTTCGGCCAGTGTGGGGGCATGTGACAGTTGCTGGAGAAGGCTTGCGGTCTCCTCATCATCTCGTCGGCATTCAATCCCCAGGGCAGCCTGTCCGACTGCCGGGAACATCAGGGGTGGGTGAAGGACGATCGTGAAGTGATCGTTCAGTCCGAGGCGCTCCAGACCGGCTTGTGCGAGCACGATGGCGTCGTATTCGCCATCATCGAGCTTGCGCAGGCGTGTTTCGACATTGCCTCGAATCTCAGCCATTTGGAGATCTGGACGAGCGTGCAGCAGTTGAGCCTGTCGTCGCAGACTGCCCGTCCCAATTCGGGTTCCCTGAGGAAGATCGTCCAAGGATGCGATAGTTCCCTCCTGAGACTTTGGCAGGACAAGGACGTCAAAGCGCGGCCCACGTTCGGGTACGCCGGCAAGGACCAGTCCTTCGACCGTCTCCGTCGGCAAGTCCTTGAGGCTGTGCACGGCCATGTCAGCCCGTCCGTCGAGCACAGCTGTCTGCACCTCTCTCGTGAAGACACCCATTCCACCCATTTGTGAAAGCGGCTCCGATCGATCTCGGTCACCAATGGTCGAAACCTCGACCAGTTCAACCTCACGCTCCGGGGCAACTTTGCGGAGTAGCGATGAGACATACTCCGCCTGCCACATCGCGAGACGACTGGCCCGCGTGGCGATCCGTAGCGGAGGAGCATCGGAAACAGTCACGATTCTTCGGGCTCCGTTGATTGTTGATCCGGCCTAGGAGGCCCAGGGGGGGGGAGAATGATCGGGGGAGGAGACTCGGCACTCGACATGTGGGGAGCTCGACGATCGGTCCCGGATTCCATCATCCGTTCGGTCAGCCGTCGTGCCAGTTCACGTTGCAGAATCTCAGCGGTCACCTTCTGCTGCGGCGGAATGAGGACGCCGCAGGAGATACAGAACTGCAAAGCCTGATCGACAGTGACATCGAGATCGAGCAATGCACTGCGGGGGAGGCACATGGTGTAGCCCGTCACCGGCATAGGCGAACTGGGAACAAGAACGCTCACGCATGGCTCGCCGACAGCCGCAGTGATGTCGAGCATGCTGTCGCCCGTCACCAGACCGAGTGACCAGATGCCGCGCCGAGGATATTCAATGGCCACCACTCGCCGGTATTCCACCTGACTTTCGCTGAAGAGAAAGTCGGTGACCTGTTTGACCGACCCATAAACATTTCGAATGACGGGCAGCCTCGCGAGAAGTTTGTTCTCGACCGTGCCCACCATCCATCCGCCGATGCGTGCGTTGACGAACCGACCCAGGAAATACAGCAGCACGACGATCAGCGCGACAGCGACCGCGCTCAACAGGAACTGGCTGCCAAAGTACTGTCCTGCTGCGTAGTCCATATACAGGCCGGTCGACCAAGTCGCGAGCTCACCTGGGGAAGAATGGGCAGCGACCCAGTGATAGTCATCGTAGGGCACCGACCGATCACCCAACGGGACATAGACTTGCTGCTGTCCCACTTCCAATGCCCGGCGTTCGAGCCACTGTGCCCGTGATCGTTCCTCGATCTGAAGAACGTCGAGCAGCTGCGGCCCTGTGAGAGCAGATGTCTGTTTGTAGGCTGTGTCGGGGCGTTGCTCTTCAGGTTCGTCGGTATTGGTTTTCGTACGGCTGGCATTGACCATCCGCTCGTAATCCTGAGCCAGTTCTTCAGTAACAAGGTAGTTCTCATCAACAAACTGGAGCGAGGGACCATTCCGCAAACGGACCAGTTTGGGATCGTCGCTATTCGTAGGGATGGAATCGTCAATGACCTGTGCGA
>JAGQQG010000163.1 GCA_020426325.1 Planctomycetaceae bacterium
TGAACACAAACTCATCGCCCGCATCGAGTCTTGATTTGACGGTTTGACAATCGATTTCGAGAGGTGTCATAGCGTTTTGTGGTTAGGTCATCACAGGCCGATTGCGAACGTCAAGGTTAGAGCAGGGCGGACACGAGGCCGCTCCGAATCTTAGGGTCGAACCACGTTGACTTAGGGGGCATGAACCGATTCTGCTCACAGACACCGACGAATTGTGCCATCGTGACAGGAGCCAGCGACAGGGCGAACGCATACTCGCCTGAATCGACGCGAGCCTTCAGATATGCAGAGTCTTTGTTCCCCCCCACGAAGTTCAATCGATCGTCCCTGGGATCATTGATTCCAAGCACGGCATCAAACAGATGTCTCTGAATGATGTCGGCATCGATTGATTCCGCTGCATTGGCTGGATCAAACGTCTCGGGGCGAGGCGTGAGACGAGACCACTCCCCAGTTGCATACAGCCCGATCTCATGAATGGAGGAAGGACGAAACGTGTCACGGGGGCCGATGGGCTCCACCTCGAACGACGTGGTCAGCTTCTGCAGGAGTGTCTCTATGGGGACCCCCACATCTTCGACGAGGCGATTGTATGGTTCGAGACGCATCCGCTCAGTCGTAAAGAAGACGGCCAGGAAGTGATCTTTGCCCAGCGCGGCAGCAGCCGCACTGCGATGGTTGCCGTCGGCGACATAGGCGGCGGGTTCCTGTACCAGAATCTGTTGAAACTCCTTCTTCTCGTTTTGTCCGTCGACGATCCAGACCCTGTGAGTATTTCCGGCCTCATCGACCGTTGAGTAGGAAGGTGCTGACGATTGGGAGTACGCCTCGAGGGCAGTAATCAATCGTCCTTTGGTGTCCTGTACCGCACAGTTCACGGTGCCGATGTAGGCATTCGTCGCTTGAATCAGTTTGGCACGACCTTCGGCCTTCTCCGGTCGGATGCCCTCATTCCGAATGATGACCCCCGCGGGATTCTGCTCGGTTCGAATTTCGTTGGTGTGGGCTAAGCCGCCGAGTCCCAGTTGGCGGACGTCCGGACGTTTAGGGGAGGTGACTTCGTAGACCCACAGGATGTCACTGACAATTTGCGTGTCCGGGCTGTCGATGAGTGCCTCCATATTGGCAGTCGCCTTCGCGAGTGCCTCCGGCGAGCCATCTTTGAGTCGCTGAGAGAAATCGTCGACATGACAGTGAGCCATTGTTACCCGCAGGACGCATTCCGGGCGTGCCTGCAGGAGATCGAAGACTTCGCGGTCACCTTGAAACTCGTCGTAGTTGGGAGCGGTGATGCGGTCAGCGGCTGCGCTGTCGGCCGGTACCAGCGCGCGCGGAACACTTGAAAGTGAGACCATGGTCTGGAGAGCCCCGATATTGGAGTAAAACCACTGGTGAAGTGGCTAAGAAGTGCTGCAACGCCCATGTAACATTTCGCACCAACAAATGCAAATCTGCTGATGTGTTAATTCGCGATGTCGGGCCAGTTGGGAAAGTTCGACAGAAACACGTAGGTCATTTCCTGACAAATACGATTGCGAAGGTCCTCAGACATGAGAGTGCTGTGGTCCTTGCCCGGATGAATTTCCACAACGGCATCACTCCCCAGCGAGGTAAGCGATTGCTTCAACAACTGCGTGGCTCCTTCGAGCAGGAATGTGTCCCTGCTCCCCATAAAGATGTGGAGTTTTCCGGTGAGCAGCGGGCCGAGGGAGTCCCAGTTGCGTTCGAGTTGCAAACGGATGTCATACGGTTCCCAGCTTTTGGCAACATCGGTGTCGACGGCACCTGTTTCACGATTCCAGAGGAGGCGAGGAGTGCCATCAGGACCACGCGGACTGAAGACGGCTTCAAAACTGTGGAGCTGGCCTCCAGGACCGAGTACGTGTTCCATCCAGGCGAAGTCGTCGTACCACAGTGCTGTGCGGTCTCCGTTTCGAGCGATGGGTCGGCGGTTTCCAGCGCCATCCACGTACATGTTTGTGCCGGGCTGATACAGGTTGATGCGTTGAAAGTCACGAAAGTCAACAGAGTCCGGGGCCGTGCTCCACACACCGCCGAACTGTTCCGGATAGGTGATCTGTAACCATAAAGAACTCCAACCGCCCGAGGAATGTCCCGTCAGGAATCGAGCCTCCGGTTGAGCGATACTCCGAAATTGCTCGTCGAATGCCGGCAGAAACTCATCGATGAGCGCTTGTCCATAAGGCCCGTTATTCGCGGAATCGGCGAAGACGTGATGTCCGAGTGGACAACTTGGGTCGAGCGTGACGCGGAGGAACTCGACGCCTTGCTCATTGTGCTCCACGAGAGGAGATGTCCGGCGGGCACGTTCATGGGTGCCACTGAATCCGGGGATTGTGAAGATTGTGGGAAATCGCCGCTGCGGATGATCGTAGTAACTGGCTGGAAGAGTGACGGCTGCCTGCAGGAAGACGTCACGGCCATGAAATTCACTCAGCAGGGACGATCGCACCTTCAGCAGCTTCGTCCAGGCGGTCTCCTTGAAAGGGTGGTCTTCAATACTCTGGCTGATCATCAACGGAACCGCAGACCCGTCCGTGCGGACTCGTTCCACGTTGCTGAATCCGTTACCGGATCCATCACCGATTCTCCGGTCCCAGGGGTTGAACCGTGCGACCGCTTGCACGTAGTAGCCGGAGAGGTCAACTGTCGAGAAGTCACGGGGAAAGGTCAGCACACCTTCGCGATCCGGGGAGAGCGTCAACGGTTCTTCAGGTAGCCAATTCTGCACGTCGAAAGACAGGAATGGTTCTGGATGAAACCAGTTGGGACCCAGGCGGGGTTGACCGGCGGTCGTCGAAAAGAACAGGGTCACCCGGCCGGTGAACGGTTGATCTTGCACCTCAGGGACAAACCAGACATCAAACCGGGGGGCCAGATCCTCAGCGGCAAGTTGACCGGTGGTGAAAGCTGCCGATGCTGATAGGATGAACATCGCGAACAGGCAGCCGAGAGGCGATCGTCTCCATCGAATGTGTGAGTCCGCCATTACTTTCCCTTCACTGTGTTGAGTGATTCGAGATGTCAGCCAGTCCGTCGGATGAGGATCGTCTTGCCAAGATAGAGATTCTCTTATCGCATCTTCAGCAGGACATCGACAAGCTTAACGAGGCGTTAATCGGGCAGCAGAAGGAGACGATGGCGCTGCGAACGTTGATCTCGCGGGTCGAGTCTGAAGTCGACCAACTGGCATTTCCGCCAGCAAATCCCCTCGATGAGAAACCGCCCCACTACTGATTCGTCTGTCGATGTGGGGCTGTTGACAGAGAAGTTTCATAGCCTCGGTCATTTGAGGCAACTCTGTGAAGCATCTCCCTGTTTTCCGCGTACGGCAGGTGATTGTTCCCACTGGCATGCCTGCTCGCTGTTGGATTGCTGGCTCCAGTGGTAAACTGTTCGGACACGGATCGGTTCCTTTGTACGACACGGACGGAGTTTATGTCGCTGGAATTGTACCACCCCGGGCTTGAAGGGGTCATCGCGGGCGAAACAAACATCTCCTGCGTGGACGGAGAGTTTCTGTATCGAGGCTACTCCGTGACCGAGTTGGCCGACGGAGCGAGTTTCCTCGAAGTGGTTCACCTGCTGCTCACCGAGGAACTTCCGACTCAGGAACAGCTGGCTGATTTTCGGAGCGTGCTCTGGGATAATGCTGAGTTGCCGGAGTCTGCGAGGCGATTTGTTCACGATCTTCCATTGCATGTCTCTGCGATCGACATGCTGCGGACCGGTGTGAGTCTGCTGGGGAATGACGATCCTCAGTTGGAAGACTCGATCGTGGATGCGGGTGTTTCTCAGGCAACCCGTTTGCTGGCACGAGTTCCTCTGCTGCTTGCTGAATGGAAGCGACAGCGGGATGGACTGCCGTCCGTCGAGCCCTCACCCATTCTTTCGTATGCAGGCAATCTGCTCCTGTTGCTGACTGGTGCAGAGCCGGACCCTGTGGCTGAACAGGCCCTGACGTCACTGCTCATCCTCTATGCTGATGATGCTTTGACGCCGTCCACATTTGCTGCGCGAATTGCAGCGTCGACCGGGGCCAGTCTGATTTCCGCAGTGGCTGCAGCGATCAGCACCTGTACGGGATCACAATTCTCGCAGCAGTTTTCTGCAGTTCACCAGCTTCTCTCTTCCGTTGATAGCCGGGATGAAGCCGTACGACTGGTGAGGTATCGAGTGGGAGAATCGCTGCCCTTACCGGGATTTCGTTCCGCCTGCGACACTGGACCTGATCCTCGGCCGGAGGTGTTGGAACGATGGTGTCGTGAGCTTGCTCAAGAATCAGGGCGTGAACACCGGGAAGAGATTGCGGATGCAATGAAATGGGCTATCTGGGATGCAACGCGACGTTCCCCCTTGTTGGAATGGCCCGCTACCCGGCTGGTTGAGTCGATGGGCATTGATCGTGACCTGCATTCGGCTTTGTTCGTCTGCGCACGTCTGGCGGGTTGGGCAGCACACATCATCGAACAGGCGGAAGAGGGAGACTTGATTCGGCCCCGGTCACGCTATCGAGGGGCAGAGCGGAACGAATTTGAGCCTCTCAGCGAACGGGGATGACGGGGAGAAGGTCAACAAGGTTGGACTAATCAGACTTCTGCAATTGCTGTCCGAGTGCACACGATTCCGTCGATTTGGACCGTCGAAATGTGACCAGCGACTGCCGATAAACCTCCAGGCATTGAGCTTCTGCAAGAAGTGGGGATTTTCCCCTGGACGGCGACGAATTGAGAAGATTTTTGTTGACAATTCGCCCCCGGTGCAAAAAAATCGGACCGTCCGGATGAACCGACGCAAACATCACTTCTCACCGTCCACGTGACGGAAAACTGCGCTTGCGGTATCTGCTAAGGGACTAGCAGACGACTCGCTCGAAGTCGTTATGGGGCATGAAGCTATGGCGCAGTGGCTGGAGTTCTTCGGCGGGCAATGTACGTAGTTAGGTCTCAGCAGTCATAATGGAATTGGAGGGCGGAATGCAGTTTTCCTTCGAGGTCGACCCCAACCTCGACGTCGCGATCGGACTGGAAGCGGACTTTATTGAAGGACATGACAGCGAATACTCGACAGAACCTGTCGATGAGTTCGTTGCCCTGATGCCGACTGAAGCCAAACCCGGTTCGGAAGATAAGGTCAGGATGCTGTCAGCTCGATACGCCGCTGGCGTACCTCTCTGGCATGAAAGCGATTGTTACGATCACGGACCCGATTCGTTGGAGCAAGACGAGTTTGATCTGGAAGAAGAGGACTTCTGAACAGCGACTCAGGATGGAGTCATGAGCTGACTCGATCACTTGATTCGTTTGAAATTAACCGAAGCACCAGCCGTTGTTGGTCGCTTCGGTTTTTTTGCGCAGATCGGATAAAAAACACTTCGCTCACCCAGCTGGCGACGTTTCGATCCGGTAGAGGTATCCTTCGCTTCTGAGAAGCAGGGCTCCGTTGTGGACCGCCAGCGAGGCAAAAGTTCGTTCGTCACCAGACAACGCATTCTTGGACAGCTCCTCAAAAGTCGTCGACGCATTCACGACGGTGGCGTTCCCCTGTTCGTCCTGAAAATAAATCCGTCCTGCCACGAACAGCGGCGAGGCTGAGAAATTGCCTCCCAGTCGCTTCTGCCAATGCTTTTCCCCAGTCGCTGCATCCAGACACGTCGCGATTCCCGTGTCGTCGACAGCGAAGAGTTCCTTGCCGACCTGAAGCAGTGACGGAGACCGGGGCACTCCGCGATCGGCCGTCCATCTGACGTGTGATTCCGTGATATCTCCAGTTCCGGTCGGATCAATCGCGAGCAAACGACCGTCACCAAAACCGGTACAGATAAACACCAGTCCCTGCCCGAACACAGGGCGGGGCACGACCGAAAACCCTTCGCCATAGGTTACCCGCCAGATCTCCTCGCCCGTTTGCGGGTTGTAGGCGAACACGGCTCCGCTGCCGGGGCAGATCGCCTGTGGCTGTCCGTTCACGTCGATGATCAAAGGGGTACAAAATGAGAATCCCTTATCAGGATGCACATCCCGGTCGGTCCGCCAGGCGATCTCACCCGTAGACTTGTTCATTCCCAGCACAAACTGGATGTCACGTCCATCACAAGTGATGACGAGCATGTCACCCGCCAATGCAGGCGAGCTGCCGTTCCCGTGGTTTGGCGCGTAAGTGACTTCCCGGTTCTTCCAGACCGTTTCGCCATCGTCAAGCCTCAGGCAGGCTGTCCCGTGCGGACCGAAGTGCACGTAGAGACGATCTCCGTCAATCACGGGGGTCGGGCTGGCATGACTGTTCTTGGCGTGCTTTTCGACCGTTTCCCCCTCGGGTTGATCAAAAGCCTTGATATCCCACAGCGTTTCTCCTGACCCTGCATCCAGGCAGAGAACACGCAGCTCATGACCCGCGTCGGTGGGGACAGCGGTCGTGAGGTAAACGCGATCGTTGGCGATCACGGGGGAGGACCAGCCGCTTCCGGGGATCGCGACCTTCCAGGCAATGTTCTCGGTCTCGCTCCAGGTCACCGGGACATCGGAGACTTCTGACAGTCCCTGACCCGTTGGACCACGAAACTGCGGCCAGTCTTCAGCTGTCACCATGCTGGCAACGAGTAACACACAACCGGAGAGTAATGTCAGTCGCATCGTTTCAGATTCCTTCGGGCCCTTGTAACCGATGACCTATCATAAGCGATCGGACGAGGTTGCTAAAACCGGTCGGCACCTGAGAATCTTCGATTCGGCAGTCGACATTCCGGGCAAATGGTGTAAGAATTCAACCCAGCCGGTCGTCTGATTCTGTTCGGGCCAAGGCCGCGCTCGTTGTCCACTCTTCCCGATGTGAACGAATGTTGGAGAATCGTCCATGAGTTATGCTCCCGACCACGAGATCTACCGGGACCGCGACGTCTTCGCGATCGACGCAATCGCCTCCGAACGTGCCGCCTTCATCCGCAGGACGTACGCTCACCTGTTCGCAGCCGTCTGCGCGTTCGCGTGTCTGGCAGGGTTCTTTCTTAATACGCCTGCCATCGCCAACCCGATGTTCAACCTTTTGGCATCCGGTCAATGGTTCTGGATCATCATTGGTTTCATGGCCGTTAGCTGGATCGCCAGTTGGATGGCAGCCAGTGGAGCTTCGCCCTCGGTTCAATATGCGGGGTTGATCCTCTACACCGTCGCTGAAGCAGTCTTTTTTGTGCCTTTGTTGATGATTGCCCAGCGATTCGCTGGTGGTGGTTCGGAAATCATTCTGCAGGCGGGAGCCATCACCTTAATTATTTTTGGTGGGTTGACGGCGGTGGTGATGTTCAGTGGTGCTGACTTTTCATTTCTGCGGACGGCTCTGTGGGTCGGCATGTTCGCTACACTCGGATTGATTGTCGTGGCAGCCTTTACGGGACTGAATCTCGGATTGTGGTTCGTCGTCGGAGTGATTGTGCTGATGGCTGGATACATTCTGTACGACACGTCGAATGTTTTACATCACTATCGGACAGATCAGCATGTGGCAGCAGCGCTGGCATTGTTTGCCTCATTGGCAACCCTCTTCTGGTACGTCCTGAGACTCGTCATGATTCTCAACAGCCGCGATTGATTCAGATCTAGCCCGACATAAAGAAAGCCCATGGGTTTGAGACCGGTGGGCTTTTTTGTGTGTCGAGACCTGGAATGTTTTTCATTCACCGTGGTCGATGATTTTGACCACTTCCACGCTCATCGAGCCGCGGGGGAGTTCGATGTCGACTTTGTCTCCCTCTTTCTTGCCCATGAGAGCGGTGGCGATCGGGCTGCTGGTGAGGATCTTCATGATGTCCCCATCGTAATCCTCCTCGCCCGGGCCGACGAACTCGTAGGTCTCTTCCTCGTCGAGATCGATGTCCTTGATCGTGACGGTCGAACCGAACGTAATCACCCCTTTGGGCATGTCAGCCTTGTCGACGATGTAGCAACTGGCGAGTTTGGATTTCTTGGAGTTGATCTTCGCCTGGAGCATGCCCTGGGCTTCTCGTTGCCCGTGGTACTCGGCATTTTCGCTGAGATCGCCCTCCGCTCGTGCTTCTGCAATCTTCTCTGCAATCAGCGGCATCTCGACGTCTTCGAGGTGCTTGATCTCAGCCACAAGCTTGTCATACCCCTCGCGGGTGATTGGGTTGCGGTCCATCAACGACCTCCGGCGGTTCTCAACAGGTACAAAAGAAACACGGGCCGCGAACCGCCGCGTCCCGTGACATGAATGCGATTATAACCGTTTAGCCACACATTTGAAATGTGTGGCTAAACGGTTTGTTCGTAGGGGACGACGAAATCCCAGAATTGACGGGGGCGGCCCTCTTTCTCCGGATTGTGGGCGGTATATCGCATGGCGTTCTCGATGTGCGGTTCGTCGTTCAAATACACGACCCAGAATCCGCGTGCCCAAGGGGAATGCCGTCGTCCAGACGGCTCACGGTGTTCCTCCATCGGGTGAATTCGTTCCTCACCCAACTTGAGAGTCGCCCGTTGCTTGACCTCGGCGACAACCTCTTCAATCGTCCCTTCACCTCTTGCGACGACCAGGTGAATATGCTCCGGCATGATTGCGCACGCCAGAATGCCTGCGTGTTGAATCTCCGCCGCCTTGGCGATGCCTGCTCCAATTGCTTTGATCTGCTGTTCATCCAGATGGACTGGCGGATACTTCAGAGCTTTTTTCGCACGGAGTCGTTTTCTGACGTCATGTGATTTTGATGCAACTGATTGTCGGGTGTTGACCTTCGTTGCCGGCCCAAACTTCCTGAGGTCATCAGCCCAGACGAAATCTGAATACGAACCACGCGGATCGTTCGGCAGCCAGAACCCATACATGCAGAGGATCACATGATAGGCCTTGACCATCGGTGTTCCCTCCCTTTTGTACTCCCGTGTGATCGTTGATCCGTTTCGCCCCACATTTCAAATGTGGGGCGAAACGGATGTGGATGACGCATTAACTCACCGAATGCCATGAACGGTCGCTCGCACTGGCGAGGACCGCGTCGCAGACCTTTTGAGTCTCCAGCGCATCGCGGAAGGTGGGGTGGCACGGTTCGCCCGATTCGAGGCTCTTGAGGAAGTCGGCCACATGATGCACGAAGGAGTGTTCGTAGCCGATCTGCAGGCCGGGGACCCACCATTTGTCCATGTACGGGTGATCCCCATCGGTGACGTGAATCGACTTCCAGCCACGCACGATGCCTTCATCTGCGTGGTCAAACATCTCCAGCCGATGCAGATCGTGCAAGTCCCATCGCAGAGAGGCGTTCTCACCGTTGATCTCGAAGGTATAGAGCGCCTTGTGTCCACGAGCATATCGGGTCGACTCAAACAGGCCCAACGATCCGTTCTTGAAGTGGCAGAGAAACGCACACGCATCGTCGATGCTGACCTTCTGCTTCTGCCCGGTCTCCTGATGCACGCGTTCCTTGATGAACGTTTCCGTCATCGCGGTGACGTCGGATACTGAGCCGTTGAGCCAGATGGCCGTGTCGATGCAGTGCGCGAGCAGGTCACCCGTCACGCCCGAGCCGGCTGCGTCCGCATCGAGTCGCCAGAGGGCTGCACCACCTTGAGGCAGGTCTTCTGCGATCGTCCAGTCCTGCAGGAAGTTGGCGCGATAGTGGAAAATCTTGCCGAGCTTGCCGGAGTCGATGATCTGCTTGGCGAGCGTGACAGCCGGCACTCGACGATAGTTGTACCACACCGTGTTGGCGACGCCCGCCTTCTCGACGGCCTGGCACATTTCCTCGCCCTCAGCCGTGTTCATGGCGATCGGCTTCTCACACAGGATCATCTTCCCAGCTTCCGCACAGGCGATGGCGATCTCCTTATGCAGATTGTTCGGCACGCAGATGTCGACCGCGTCGATGTCATCCCTCGCGATCAGGGTCTTCCAGTCGGTTTCGATCGACTCGTATCCCCACTGGTCAGCGAACGCCTGGATGTTCTCTTTGTTCCGAGCACAAGCCGCCTTGAGCACGGGGCGATATTTCAGTTCCGGGAAGAAATCCCCGACACGCTTGTAACCATTGGTGTGAGCCCGGCCCATGAAGCCGTATCCGATCATGCCGATGTTGAGAGGTTTGGTCATTGATGAATACTCCTGCTGGGGTGAATGTCGAATGTCGAAATACCCAATGACGAAGGAATGACGAATGTCGAAATCCGAAGGTCGCTGGGATCATGATTTCTTCCTGCCACGAAAGATGGCGGAGAAGATGAGGTTTAATTCTTTTGCTTCCTGCCACAAGTAGCGAGCTGATTCCTTCTTCTCGGGGACCGCCTTCGCGATCATGCGGAGCCAATGCTTCGATTCGCGAGCCTCCCGTTTGCAGATGCTGATACGGTGGCGAAACTCCTTCTTTGTTCCTGAGTCATCAGCTTCACAGTAGTTCGCTCCGATACTCGTTGCCGACCGCACAAGTTGATCAATCAGTGATTTGGTGATGGGGGTGACCGGAATGCCCTTCAAATACTCAATGACATTCTCTCCGAACAGGGCTGTTCGCTCTTCAAGATCGTAAGGCCTGTTATCGAGTCTCCGTTTTGACGAAGTTTGTGTTTCGTCATTCGGACTTCCTTCGTCATTCGGTATTTCGACATTCGTCATTCCTCTCATCCCCAACCGTGCGCCTCCCGGACTTTGATCATCGTGTCCAGGATCGTGTTCCATGTTGCGGGGGTTTCGAGCATGTCGTTGGGGAACATGCAGCCGTCCCAGCAGATGTGCTCGATACCTCGATCCTGAGCGCCGTCGAGCCAGTAGCCGGCGCACTTGACGATGTCGAGTTTGCCATTGGGATCGTCAGCCGGGCAGTGCTTGCCCGTCTTGTCGTGCGAGCCAGT
>JAGQQG010000164.1 GCA_020426325.1 Planctomycetaceae bacterium
ACGGAGGCGGCTGCCACACCGGTTACGGGTTCAACTCCTTCGCCATCAACAGCTTTCAGGCCCGCTTCGGCTGCTCGGCTCAGGACGCCTTCCTGTTCTTCCGTCAGCATCCGGACCAGATGGTCCGCTTCCCCGAAGCGGTGAAGATTCTGGAAGCCCAGTTCGGCCCGATCGTGGCTGCCACGACCACTGCGACCCCGGCCGAAGCGGCCATCGCCACCGACGCAGCCGCTACTCCCGCGACGGCTCCGGAGATTGCTGCCCCCGTCGTCGCCGATCCGGCTGCTCCTCAAGCCGACCTGCCCGTCGACGCTCCGGCTCAGTCGGAACTCGACCCGCTGCTCGGCCTGTGGATCAACGAGAACGACAGCCCGGATCAGCCGATCGCCAAGATCAACCTCGTCGACACCAAGACCGCTCAGGTGACCGTCAACACGGCTCTCGGTCAAACGGAAGTCACGAAGTCCTTCGCCCTGGAAGACGGCACCGTCAAACTCGACGGGGCCGCCATCGGCACGGTGGTCAGTGCAGACGCCAACAAAGTCGTGCTCAACTCCAACGGCAGCGACATCACCCTCGTCCGCCCGTAACCGAGATCGACATCACAGCAACACACCAGCACCCCGGCTGCCCCCAAGCAACCGGGGTGCTTTGCTGCGCGGATGGCACGGCGCTGGAGGATCGGATATCGTGAGATGAATCTGAGTCATCATTTCGGGAGTCCAAGGTATGCCGTCCTCCACATCGGTCAGTCGTCGCCAGTTCCTCAAGACATCGGTTGCGGCGAGCAGTGTGTTTGCTGCCCCCTGGATCGTGCCCAGCACATGTTTCGGGGCAAATGACCGTGTCGTTGTCGGGAGTATCGGAGTCAGGAATCAGGGGTCAGGGAACCTGAAACGCTTTCAGACTGCGGGTTGCCAGATCGGTGCCATCTGCGATGTCGACACGGACGTTCAGGCAGAAGCCTTGAAACTGGTGAACAGCGGAACTCCAAAGCTCTATGGCGATTATCGACGGCTTCTCGAGCAGCAGGATCTGGATGCGGTTGTGATCACAACTCCCGACCACTGGCATGCCCTGATGACGATTCATGCGTGTGAAGCGGGTAAGGATGTGTATTGCGAGAAACCCCTTTCGCTCACGATTGCGGAGGGGCGGCGAATGGTGCAGGCGGCACGAATGCATGAGCGTGTTGTGCAAACGGGATCACAACAACGCTCCTCGCACCTCTTCCGTAAAGCATGCGAACTCGTCCGGAACGGTCATATCGGCGACTTGCATGAGGTTCACTGCGGAATTTCCGGGGTGAATCATCCGGGCCAACTGGGACCGAACACAGATCCTCCTGCCAATCTGGATTACAACATGTGGCTCGGACCGGCTCCCGAGCGGTCATACAACGAGAAGCGGGTCCACTACAACTTCCGCTTCTGGTGGGATTATTCCGGTGGGCAGATGACGAACTGGGGAGCCCACTATCTTGATATCGCTCAATGGGGCATGGGAACCGATGACACCGGACCGATTGCGGTCGAAGGGACGGCGACATTTCATCCCGAGGGATTTCATGAAGTCACCGAGACCTGTCGAGTGACCTATACCTACGCGAATGGAGTGAAAGTCATCGCTGGACAGAAGCAGGAGGATATTCCTGGTGGCACGACGTTCATTGGATCACAAGGCCGCGTGTTCGTGAACCGCAAGGAACTTGTCACCGATCCCGTCGACATCGCAGAACTGAGTCTCGATGACGCCCCGATCAAGCTCACCGCAAGCGATGATCACACACAGAACTTCCTTGACGCCATCCGATCACGCGAGAAGCCGATCTGTGATGTGGAAATCGGGCACCGCTCAGCGACGGTCTGCCATTTGGGCAACATCGTGTGCCGTTTGGGCAGGTCGATCCAATGGGATCCTAAAGCTGAGCGAATTGTCGATGATGAGCAGGCCCACGCCATGACAGACCGGGTTTATCGAGCCCCGTGGACCCACGACCTCACCGTGAAGTCTAGCTGGTCGTAACGGACTGGTTTACCTCGATCGGTGCGGGGGTCATCCAGAAAGGTCTGAGAAACAAACATCCACAGGTATGACATCTGGCACGTGCTAACAACGCAAGTCGGAAGAGAATGTGATCCTTCGTCCGGCTGCGAGAGACGTTTGGCGAACAACACTTGGGACATTTCACAACAACAGCCTCCTCAAACACACGTTCTCACCACATATTGCAGGCTAACCAAGTCTCCGACGAGAAACCATGACTTTCAATCATTTCTGTCTGGTAATTTGCAGCGGTTTGCTCTCAGGTTTCGTCTGTCGAGCAACCCTTGCTGACGAACCGCAAACGCAAAATCTCGCTGAAGTTGCCTCTCAAGAAGCAAAGCACCTCGCAAACGTGAGGCAGGTGACGTTCGGCTTGCCCCGAGCCGGGGAAGGATATTTTTCTCCGGATGGCGAGACGATCGTCTATCAGGCTTATCCGGTGGGATATCCCTTCTATCAGATCTACGTCCAGCGGTTGGACGAACGCGTTCCCCAACGCATCAGCCCCGGTCGTGGTCGCACGACATGTGCCTACTTCACTCCGGACTCCAAACGCATCATGTTCGCGTCCGCTCACACCAACCCCGACATGGAGCTGAACGAGGCCAAAGCGAGAGCACTCGCGGCAGCCGGAGGAGGTCGCCGATACGAATGGGACTTCGATCCTTCGATGGACATCTACACGGTGAATGCCGACGGAACCGATCTCCAGCAACTGACAGATGCGGAGGGGTACGATGCTGAGGGGAGTTATTCACACGACGGCAAACAGATCGTGTTCACTTCCACCCGCGATGGTGACCCGGATCTGTACATCATGGATGCTGACGGTTCAAACGTCCGTCAGCTGACGGATGTTGATGGTTACGATGGCGGCCCGTTCTTCTCGCCTGACGACCGTTGGATCATCTTTCGCAGCGATCGTGATGAGCAACACATGCTTCAACTGTTCGCGATCTCCGTCGATGGCGAGCAAGAGGTGCAATTGACGCACGACCTGAGCACGGTCAATTGGGCTCCCTATTTTCATCCCAGTGGTGATTACATCATCTGGGCAAGAGCCGACTACTCGCGCGGTCCGAAGTTTGCGAACTTCGACCTGTACACAATGCACATCGACCTCGAAGAGTCCACTGTGACCGGTGGTGAGGTCACACGGATTACTTACGATGAGAAAGCGGACGTGTTGCCGGTGTTCAGTCCGAACGGGAAAAAACTGATGTGGACTTCGACCCGGAGTGAGGATGGGACCAGCCAACTGTGGATTGCGGACTGGCTTCGCGGGAATGAATAGCCGGTGATCCCTTACACGATCGCAGCCGTGATTGCGTTCGAGAGACGGGACAAGTGGCCTCCGGAGTGTTCGAAGGGTTGTGTCGACAGGATGACTGCTGCTGCGTTTCTCTCGGGGTCAATCCAGAGCATTGTGCCCGTCGCTCCCCAGTGACCGTAAGCCGATTTGCTTAACAGGTCCCCACACGAGGCGACATGTGCGGACCAGTTCATTCGCCAACCGAATCCCCAACCGCGAGCCCGGCGATCGGCCTCGGGGACCTCGCGAAAATCGTGAAGCTGATTAGTCGTCGCCGCTGCAATTGTTGCCGGAGAAAACAGGTCGATATCTCCTGCACGACCGTTGTTGAGCATCATGACCGCCCATTTGGCGAGGTCACGGGGAGTGGTCAGCAGGCCACCCCAAGGGGCACCAAACTGTCGCCAGTAGCGGCTGTTCCAGTTCCAGTCCGTCTCCTCCTGTTGATCTTCCGGGACAGCAACTTCGACGATTCTGTCCACGACAGGCGAGCCACTCCCGAACCAGGAATCGGGGGCACCGAGAGAAGTGTCATGCATGCCGAGCGGTTCGAAGATCTTCTGCCGCAGGAAATCGCTGCACCTCTGTCCGCTGATTCGAAAGATCATCTCACTGAGTAGCACAAAGCCCATGCTTTGGTACTGGACGCCGTAACCTGGCGGAAAGTCGAGCGTGACCGCGAGTGTTCCCTCAAGGAACTTTTGGAAAGGTGACTGCTGTTCCCTGAGTTGACGGTTGTTGGGCAACATATCCGGCAGGCCAGACGTGTGAGTCAACAGATGTCGCACCGTCATCGGACGTTTGGGCGTGTCATCCATCTCCGGAATCAGATCACGGACACGTTCGTTCAACGAGAGTTTTCCCTGATCGACCAAAAGCATCGTCGCCATCGCGACGAATGGTTTCGTCAACGAGGCCACGAGAAAGATTGCATCGTCTCGAATCGTGCCAGACTCATCTGCCAAGAGTTGCCGACCGTAGAGGAGTGGACGTTCAAGGCATCCATCTCCGCGTACAAAGTCGACAGCGAGTGCAGGAACGGTGCCATCCGTCGACATCGTCCGACAGAGATCAAGGATGCGATCCCAGCGTTCGGGGTGAAGGCCTAACTCTTGAATCGTCCGGGGAGAGGGGAAGTGAGGCACGACGAATCACTGCAAGTGTGATGAAAACTGGCAAAAGTCTGCGGAGCATCCGTATTGAGATTCACGACGTAGTGTCATCCAATTCGCGAATTTCAATTAATTGATCGAATTTCGTCATCGAGAAGACTTCTCGGATCTCTGGGGACGGATTGTAGACCTGGATCTTGAGGTTCATCTTACGGAAGGATGCCATCAATCCCAGCAGTCCGCTCGGAATCAGCCGTACGCCGGACAGGTCAAAGGCGATGACTTCTGCGCCGTGATCCTTCACCAGCGCCAACAAATCATCGCGGCATTCCGCGATGTTGATATTGTCGAGAATCTCTTCTCCGCCAAAACCAACAACGGTGACCTTGCCAGCCTCGTAGACCTGGAGACGTCGAGACTCTGGTATCATGGCGTCCCTCATACCTGATGGTTTTGCTCAAGCGACTGATGACGATAATTCTTCGGATCGTATCTGATGGATTCTTTGAATATACCAGGAAACAACAGCGTTTCCCATCAATCCGATTCCAGAGAAGTCACCGAAAGAAGTTTCCGTCGTGAGAGCGATTGCCGGAGTTGAGCGGCCGGGAACAGTCGAATTCCAGTTGAATATGTGAGACCAATGACATCAGCAACGGAGAGATAACCACAATTGGAGCCTGTTTTCGAAGATGGCGATCGGTCTTGTCGCTCTCATTTGATGAAAAGTATAGTTCTGCTGAATGACGAGATCATTCAACGTATGTCCTGAGATCACTTTTCGTTGATACCTCTCAGATGTCCGAATTGTCACCGAATCTCCGAGAAGATGATTTGTGTTGTCCCGAAGACGAAGAGATTCCGAGTCTGACTGCGGATGATATCGAGGCGGCTTACGAACGTGCCTTGCAGGCTCTCAACGCTGCTGAGGAGGCAATATCCGTAGATAATGATGGCGGATCGGACGTCGAAACATCGTCCGAATCTGGTCCCGAGAAAGTTGCAACCGAGCCTGAGAACTCTTCCTTGGAGACTCACTCAACATCACATGTCAATCCCTCAAAAAATCAGGACGAGCAAGGGATCGTAATCGAGCAGCAGGAGGGTCTCATTCAACCGAGACAAGTGATCGAGGCTGCCCTGTTTGTTGGAGGCTCGTTACTCACGAGCAAGCGGTTGGGTGCCATGCTGGGGGACGATTCGTCTGCGGATGAAATTGAGGAACTGGTCGCCGATCTCAACTCGCAGTACGACGACGAACATCGGCCCTACGAAATTCGACTTGGTGAGGGAGGCTATCACCTGGTGCTCAGAGATGAGTTTCGTCCGGTACAGGATCGCGTCCACGGCACCAGTCCTAAAGATGTGAAACTGTCTCAGGAAGCACTCGAAGTGTTGGCTTACATCGCCTATCGACAACCTGTCTCGAAGGAAGGACTGGACGAGACCGGCAAACCGAATGCGGCATCCCTCGTGCGACAACTTCTCAGGAGACAACTCGTCTGCCTGGAGCGCGGTGAAGGCTCGTCTGAGGATGTAACCTACCGCACAACACCCCGTTTTCTGGAACTCTTCGGCCTGAGAAGTCTGCGTGAGCTGCCGCTACCCGAAGACCTGATGCTCAAATAGGTTGCAGGATATTGGAGAACCTGGAGCGGGGGAATTTCGTCCGACACCCGATTCTTGTACCGGGATTAGACGACGAGTGAACAAGAAATCGAGTTAAATAGGTATCCACTTCCCTCAAGTGGCCCCAACATCTAGTGTTTGGGGATGGAACAGTATCCGAAGTCGCTGATGGAATTTGAGTCTCAATTCAAGTCCGAAGGCGACTGCATTGACTATCTGGTCCAGATGCGGTGGCCGCAGGGATTCGTCTGCCCGGTGTGTGAGAGCCGCAAGTCGTGGCGGACGGATCGGAGGTTGTTTCATTGTGCTGCGTGTGGACATCAGGTTTCGATCACCGCAGGCACGGTCTTTCAGGGCACGCGCAAGCCGCTGCAAATGTGGTTTCGGGCCATGTGGTGGGTGACCAGTCAGAAGAACGGAGCGAGTGCCAAAGGGCTGCAACAGGGTCTGGGACTGGGCAGTTATCAGACGGCCTGGGTCTGGCTGCACAAGCTGCGTCGGGCGATGGTCCGGCCTGGACGCGATCAACTCAGTGGACTGGTGGAGGTTGACGAAACGTACGTGGGCGGCCCGGAAAATCGACCGGGACGCGGTGCGGAGACCAAGGCTCTGGTGGTGATCGCCGTCGAGAGACGTGGACGAGCCTTGGGACGCACCCGGATGGCCGTCGTCGGTGAGCCGACGCGAGACGAGTTGTGCGGGTTTGTCGAAAGCTGTGTGGCCCCCGGCAGCACAGTCCGCACCGATGGCTGGCAGAGTTACCGCACGCTCAAGAACCGTGGCTACACCCACGAGCGAGTCCTTCAACAACGAAGTTCGGAAGATCCCTGCGAATTGCTGCCGGGCGTGCATCGCTGCTGAAACGCTGGCTGTTGGGAACTCACCACGGTGCCGTCTCGTGTGCTCATTTGCCGTACGATCTGGATGAATTTACATTCCGCTTCAATCGTCGAAAATCAAAGTCCCGAGGAAAACTATTCTTCCGCCTCGTGGAACAAGCTCTCCATATCGACCCAACCCCGTACAAGACCCTGGTCAAACCAAACCACAACATGTAATACCCACTTGAGTAAAGTGAATACCTGTTTCGCCAGAATTCAGTCGCATGAAATCTCCTTGTCAATCTGAACTCTGGCGAGTTCAGCTACCTGAGCCTGTCCGCAATCAATCAGGCGGACTGTGCGATAGCGGATTCTGGTTCTGTCGTTTCATCCGACCGATATCGATTGGCCATCGGTTGCACAGACTTGTCGGTGACATTGTGAGTTACAAATCGTCTGCCGAGTGGGCTGAGCAACAAAGCTGGCAGCAATAACAGGTCGGCCAGCAGGCTGGTGGCGATCATGCTGGAGGTCATCCAGGCGAAGCGGCTCGTGGGCGAGAAGTCTGACAGGCAGAACACTAGCATGCCCAGTCCGCAGATGATGGAGGTTTGCACCATCGCCGTGCTGCAATGACGGTAAGCAAAGCGGACCGCCACGGCTCGCGAGAGTCCCTGCCCGACTCCTCGTTGGAAGAAGCTCAGATAGTGCAACGTGTCGTCGACCGCAATCCCCAGCGCGACGCTCGCCGTCATCACCGTGCCGATGTCCAACGGGATGTTCTGCCAGCCGAGAAAGCCGAACAGCAGGATGATCGGTGTCACATTCGGGATCATCGACACCAGTCCGGCTGCGAAATCTCCCTGAGTGATGGTCATGATGATCGTGATTGTGAGCACCGCTCCGGCAAAACTACGGATCAGATCGTGCATCAGCAATGCCTGAATCTCATGCACGAGAGGCATGATACCGGTATAACGAATGTCGAGACCGCCGGCCTCGATCTGCGCTGAGAATTCCGGAGAGATGCTCTCACGGAGGTGCGTGAGGAACAGACTGTAGTCAATCGCGTCCATCGAACTCACCCGAGCCGTCACTCGCCATGACTCTCCCTGTTCGGTCTCAGCGACGAACCCAGCATTCAGAAATGTTGGCCGTGCAGCGGTGATGAGCCGTTCCAACATCGCCTCCAGCTGGGAGGGTGGCAGTGCGTCCGGTGTCGAGACTGCGGGGAGAAACTGAACGGCTGAAAGCGTCGCACCCACGTCCGAGTCCTGTGCGATCAACTTCTGCAGTTTGTCGATCTGTGCTAACCGCTGTGGAAAGGTTGTTGTTGAGTCAGCCGGCCAGGTCATGACCACATCGATTGGCACCAAGGGGCCGACGTGCTGCTCGATCCAGCGATAGTCGCTCAGGATCCGGCTGTCGGACGGAAAAAGCGTCTCGATGCGCACCGAGGACCGCAGATTCTGCAGATGCCACGCCCCGGCACAAATCATGACGGCTGAGATGACCAGGACGGGTGCCCAGGACCGTGTGGTCAAACTGGAAAGGACTCGTTCCAATGTCGCAGTGCGAGACTACTCGTTTGTGAGAGTGCGGCGAGAGGACATCGGCCAACTCTCCCAGAGAGCGGGCACGAGGAGAATCAACAGCCCGGCGCTCAGCACGACACCAAGCGATCCATAGACGCCGAACGAACGGACGGGAGTGAGTCCGCTCGTCACCAGCGAGCCGATCCCGAGAGCTGTCGTCCCCGCGGACAGCAGGCAGGGCAGCCATCCAATCCTGACGGCCTCCCAGGCGGCATGCTCGACTCCAAGTGCCTTTGTGGTGTCGAAGTAATAGTTCGTGAGGTGAACACCTCCGGCGACGGTCAGCACCTGTATGAGCGGTGGCAGCACAATGAGCAACGCATTCATCGACTCGCCACAGTAATGCAACAACGCAAGTGTCGCCCCCTGACAGAACACGGACAGCCCAAACACGATCAAACCCGCTCGCCACGATCGCAGACAGACGCAGGCGAGAATCAACACGATTGCCGCGGACGGCACCGCCAGCCGATCCAGCGAACGTCTCCCCGCCTGATCGACCGTGAGGCCGTCGATCACCGGGCCTGCGAGATGCAAGTCGTCAGGCGAGACCTCGCAGACCGTGTTAATGCAGGATTGAATCAACTCGACTAAACGCTCTCGATGCAACAGGGCAGCACGTGTGAAGGAAATGACGACGCAAGTTTGCAGGCCATCCGGCCCAACAAACGTCCCACGCAAGCGCTCAGTTGCGACGTCACGACTGAGTGGAGCGGAGCCGCTCATGACTTGAGCGACGAGTTCCCGCCCACAAGTCGCCTGTTCGAAATAGGATTTGCCGTCCGAATCCTGAAAGGCAGGATGTGTTCTCAATTTCGTCAGCAAGTCGTCCAAACGCGGCTCGTCGATGGTGCACGAAGGCCAGCTGGCGATGACGATATCTCCCGAACCGAACTGCTCGACATGCTTGTCGTACTCCGCACGGGGGGGAAACGACGGGGAGACCCAGTCGAGCGGGGCATTGGAGTTCGTCTGCATTGCCTGAGAGGTACCGAAGACGATGAACGGCAGCGCACACGCCGCGTAGAGCATTAGCAGCCGAGACGACCGTGTCCGCAACGACGTTGAACGGGGAGTGGTCATGCCGTCAGGCTACCTTGCGGAGATGATCGGTGGTGGAGTCCTGAACCGGGGCTTCCGTCACGGTTGTCACGACATCGTGATACAGACCGAGCGGACCGAACGTCATCCCGGGGTAGCCCGGAACCCGTCGTTGATACTCCCGGTAGCTCTCACCCAGATAGAAGGCAAGCCGCTCGTCCTTCAAGTAACTTCCCACGAAGATGTAGACGGTCCACCAACCCGTCAGCAATGCATGGTCGAGCGTCATCCTGGGCGTAAACCAGATCAATCCCAGAAAACTGAGGTAGATCGGATGACGAAACCAGCGATAGGCACCATGTTCGAGAAACGGGCGAGGCGGCAACGACTGGCCTCGAAACCAATGCCACCACGGCGTCCACCCGGTCTGAAGCCGGGCATCGCTGGCATGATGAGATCGAAGCTGCCTTGAAGAAGATGCATGTCTTCGTTTGCCTGGTGAGTTACGAGTTCCTCGCGTCCGAGTACATCATGGACGTGGAATTGAAGGAAGCACTTCGCCGCGAGAAGAAAAAAGAGGTCGAGATCGTGCCGATCCTGCTTTATCCGGTCAACTTGGATAACGATTGCCCCGAGTTGAAACCATTTAATCCGTTGCCGGGTTTTGGCAAGAACTGGCGGGGCTTTGAATTGGATGGCGGCCAGCACCAGGACGCTCACATGCTGATTCGCGACGGTCTCTGGGAGGCGATCCACCGCGTCCGGGCGAGTAACGCTTCGTGACGAAACGAGGATGATGCGTCCAATCAGATGCGAACTCGGATGGGTATCGATTACCCGGCGCTCAACTGTCTCTGACGAATTCGCTGTTCGATCGCTTTCAGGATTTCGTAGTCGCTTTTGTATCTGGACTCGAAGGCGGGGCGGAGGGGGATGGGGACGTCGTCCATGCGGTAGACGGTGCCGGGGGTGTTGATGCCGTACGTCGCGGTCGTGAAGGCGACGGCTGCGACCTTCGCGGTCTCGCTCAGCTTGGGGTCGAGGCAGACGACGGGGATCTTCGCGAGGTGGTCACGGGCCGGCTGTGAGAAATTGCTCATCGGGTCGGAGGCGATGATGAGTGCTGCGTCCGCTTCGCCACGGGCGAGGAGATCGGTTGTCGTGAATTCGCCCGGGTTGAAGCGGGGATAGCCGCGACCGAGGTTCACACCGAACGGGTAGCCGGTGGACCAGGAGACGACCTGGTCGGCCCCTGTGACGTTGCCGTGCCCGCGCATTGGCTTAGCGACCCAGCGATTGCCGTATGTGTT
>JAGQQG010000165.1 GCA_020426325.1 Planctomycetaceae bacterium
GATGTCATCAGTCGCCGCATGACCTCGATGGCCATGCTTTCAGCCGTTTTGACCTGTCCAGCCCCACCGCAGCAAGGACAATCCTCGTAGATGCTTCGACGTAGTGAGGGGCGAATCCGCTGACGGGTCATTTCAATCAGGCCGAACGGGCTGATCCGCAGAACTTTCGTGCGTGCTCGATCTCTTTCAACGGCCTCTCGCAGTTTGCGTTCGACCCCTCGACGGTGTCGTTCGTCTCGCATGTCAATGAAGTCGTTCACGATCACCCCTCCGAGGTCTCTCAGGCGAATCTGCCGTGCAATCTCCTCGGCTGCCCTGAGATTGACCTGATAGGCGGTCCGTTCGGCATCGTCATCAACTCGAAAGCTCCCACTGTTGACATCGATGGCGACAAGGGCCTCCGTCTGATCGATGACGATTGAGCCACCGCCGGGGAGTGGCACGTGTCGCTGCTGAATGAGGTGGATCGACTCTTCGATGTTATACTTGTGAAAGATCGGGTCCTTACCCTCGTACAGCTTGATGCGGTCGACCTGTTTGGGGAGTACGACCTTCATGAACTCACGAGCCCGCTCGTAGGCGGAACGTTCGTCGATATAGATCGCATCGATCTCTTTGGTGTAGATGTCGCGGATCGTGCGGATGATCATGTCGCTTTCTTCATAGATGTCGACGGGCGACGACGTGCCCTGCAAGCGACCGACGATCGTCTTCCACAATCGCACGAGATAATTCATGTCGCGCTGCAGATCTTTCTGCGAGCGATCGACACCTGCGGTCCGAATAATGAAGCCGAGCCCTGCTGGCGGTTCCAGTTCGCGGAGGATTTTGCGGAGATTGCGCCGAGCGTCTTCGTCCTCGATCTTTCGGCTGACACCGACACGCTGGAGGCCGGGCATCAGGACGAGATATCGCCCCGGGATGCTGATGTATGTAGAGAGCGTGGGGCCTTTTGTGCCAATCCCTTCTTTGATGACTTGGACAAGGACTTCACTGCCTCGCTGGAAGATCTCCTGGATCGGAGGCTTGTTGCGGGCGTTGCGTTCATTGAAGCGACGCGGTTTTCCACGTCCTTTACTCTGCGAGCCGTTCTCCGATTCGCGACGGTCAGAATCGCTCAGCAGATGTTTGTAGTACTGGTATTCAACGTCGGAGACATGCAAGAAGCCGTTTCGACCGACGCCGAAGTCAACGAACACGGCCTGAATACTCGGCTCGATGTTGACAACGCGGCCCTTGTAGACGTTGCCAACGAAGTTCTCCTGGCTGTTACGTTCGACGTACAGTTCTTCCAGTACGCCATCCTCGACAATGGCAATGCGACTCTCCTCCGCCTGGAGGACGTTGATCAGCATTTCTTTTTTCATGACACACCCTTCGCCTCAGGGGACGAACAGCGCGTTGCTGGTCCTCGTCGATGATGTCGAAACACACCCTGGCTGTGCTGACATCGTCGATGGTGACCAGCGAAGACACATCTTCTGAATGACGGCCCTGAGAGTAACGCTCCCGGTCGGGGACTGCGTCCTCACATGTCTGTTCAATTCCTGGATTGCAGGAATGAGGAGCCATCCGATCGGATCGATGGCTCTCGTGCAATCGAGGGGCATGTGCGGGGGAGGGACCCATGACGCTGGCCCGTCGGTCTTGGTCCTGATGAACTGATGACACGAGATTGCAGGACTCTTGACTGGCAGCCAAAAACGACCATTCAGCCACAGACACGACGCGTCCCATGCTGGGAGGCGTCAGTGATGTCTCGGGCGAATTTGCTTCGCTGAGTTTTTCAAGTTGTCCAAATGTGTCAGTCATCTACCGGATCAGGGGTTCCTCGGTCAGAAGGCGGTCTACGCTGTGTTCTGAGGTTGTTTGTTGTGAGGTTAATGTTTTGTGCGCTGTTGGATACGCGATGCCAGTCTGGCTACTTCGCCAGATCAGGACAGAGTTTGTTCAGTTCTCCACGCAAGTAAGTGTCGATGTCTCGGGCCAATTCAAGCTTGCGGGCGTAAGCCGCGATTGACTCGGCCTGAGGAATTGTCAAGTGACGAACCACTTCCTTGAGTTGTGGGATGACGTGTGGTGTGGCACTGAGATGCCTAATCCCTAATCCCACCAGCAGAGGGATGTATTTGGGGTCGGAACTCATCTGCCCGCAAACGGTGACTGGGACGCTGTGTTTTTCGCCAGCCTCAACGACCATCCGAATCATCTTCAGAATGGCCGGATCAGCTGAGTTGTAATACTTTGCGACCGCCGGATTCGACCGGTCGACCGCGAGAGTATACTGGATCAGATCATTTGTTCCGATGGAAAAGAAGTCGACTTCCCTGGCGAAATCCTCAGCCAGTAAGGGGACGGAAGGAACTTCCACCATCATTCCGACCTGAACCTCGCTGTTGAACGGAACTCCTTGCTCTGCAAGGTCTTCCATGACATCGTTGAGGGTGCTTTTCGCCTGTCTGAGTTCGATGACGGACGAAATCAGCGGAAACATAATCCGTACGTCGCCCAGAAGTGCAGCCCTCAGGATGGCTCGCAACTGGGTTTTGAAGCGTTCCAGGTCATTCAGACTGAGTCGGATGCTCCGAAGCCCCAGTTCAGGATTTGCCCCCACCGGGTACAGCTGGGGCATCTGAGACGGGACCTTGTCAGCTCCGAGATCCAACGTGCGGATCACCACAGGCTGCTCCGGAAAGGCGTTGACGACTTGGCGGTACGCCTCGTAATGCTCCTCCTCAGACTGCTCACGGCTTGATTCCAGATAAAGGAATTCTGTCCGATACAGGCCAATGCCGTCAGCTCCCAACTCGTTGCAATGTTCGGCCTCCTCAGGGAACTCGATGTTTGCCATCAGCCAGACACGCTCCTGATCGATCGTTTCCGACGTCAGTGAACGTTGCGAGACCAGTCGTTTTGCGACAGATCGGGCTCGTTTCTCGGAGTCGCGATACTCTTGGATCGTCTCCTCGTCTGGATCAATGATGATCCGGCCATTGACTCCGTCCAGAATCACCGTGTCGCCGCCGGAAACGTCGGTGACGATATCCCCCACGGCGACGACCGCGGGAATCTCCAGAGCCCCCGCCAGGATGGCCGTGTGACTGGTGTATCCTCCGACCTCGGTGGCGAAACCGAGAACGAATTGTTTTGGGAGTGACGCAGTCTCACTCGGCGTCAGGTCTCGGGCGAGAACGATGACTGGTGCAGTGAGATTTGCCAACTCCTCACGTCGTTCTCCGAGCAGGTGACGCAGGAGTCTTTTTTCCAGGTCGTACAAGTCGATGGCACGATCGGCCTTGTACATGTCGCCCAAATTCAGCAGAACCTTTGCATACTGTCCAAGGACTCGACTGAGCGCGAACTCAGGCGAGAAGTGTTTTTCTCGAATCAGTGCTTCGACTTCACTCTGCAACTTGGGGTCACGAGCCATCTGCAGATGTGCACCAAAGATCGCCCCATACTGCTTACCGAGTTGCTCGGACGCAAGTTTTTCATTGTCGCCGATTTCCTCGCAGGCTTTCTCAAGTGCACAACGAAAACGAACAACCTCAGCATCGACGGCGTCAACGGAAACTGATCGGTGGGGAATGCGAAAATCTTCAACTCCAAGCACAAACGCCGGGCCGATAGCGACCCCCGGTGAAACAGCAATGCCGTGTTTCGTGTGCATGAATCGTGGTGAACACTCCTTACCAAGGATGTGACTCCGGGAATCTCCGAGGTCAAAGCTGAATCCTTGAATTGGCGTCGCCGTAAAAGCGAAGGCCGGTTCCGTTACTCGGTCTCAAAATTTCGTTCAAACAGGATGACCAGTCCGTTGACCAGATCTGCCGAGTTGGGGCCGTTGGCTTCAATTGTGAGCACCGTTCCCATCGGGGCGCGAAGCGTCAGCAGATCAAAAATGGACTTCGCATCAACTGTACGATCTTCAACCATGATGCAGACACTTCCCTCAAAATCGCGGACATGCTCGGCAATCCGGGAGCAGGGCACCATGTGCAGTCCGCTCTCCAGATTGACAATGACTTCCCGCTGCGAGGTCATCTCTGACGTCATTTCAGCGCTGGACCCCACAGACATCGGTTCGTGAGTCGGTTGTTTCGATGGGTTCGAACTCTTCATTACAGTCGATCTTCGTCTGCCTCCCGCAGAAGTTCCATCACGTCGGCTGCCGTTTTCGACTGACGCAGGAAGTTGCAGAAATCGTCGTTCTTCAAATGTCGGGAAATCCCTTCAAGGCCCCGCAAGTGATCGCCCGGTCGATCCGGAGGCGAAATCAACAGAAACAGGATATGGACGTCCTCACCATCCAGGCTTTGGAACTCAACACCCTCTCTGGCGATAGCGATGGTGGCGACCAGACTATCGACCGAAGGATGTTTGGTGTGTGGCACTGCAATGCCGCGACCGATTCCAGTCGATCCCAACTCTTCCCGCTTCATGATGGCAGCCACGATGTTTTCTTCGTTTTCCGTGGCAAATCGACCTGCTTCACACAGGCTTTTCACCATCTCGCGGATGGCATTTTCTTTGGAATTCGCCGTCAAGTCGGTGATGATGGCGTCTTCAATTACGAATTCGGCAAGCTTCATTCGAGATTCCTTACCCAACGATCGTGGAGCAATCCACAGGGATCAGGGTCGCATTTGTTCACAAAATCCTCTAACGACACCTGCGTCAGAGAGAATGGTTTTCGACGTTTTCTTCAGGGATTGGGTCAAGTCGATTTGTAGGACGGTTGCCCTCAAATCGGGACCATTTCCCCGTCCAAGGGGATGAGAGTCACACTTCGGGCTCCTCCTCGACAACCGCTTCGGTCAGTGCATTTGTTGGCTGATCGCGACGATGGTCTTGAAGTTTCTGTTTGTACTTACGGATTTGTTGTTCCATCTTGTGGAGTGACGAATCGAACGTGGCCCGTGTATCGCTGCCGGTATCTTTCGAGACAAAGTCGTGTTTGTGTTCCGTATCAACGATGATTTCGGAAGTCACCCGATCACTTTCAAAGTCCAGCGTCACATTAATGGCCGTGACACGTTCAAAGTAATTGAGCAGCTTTTCAGCCTTTTGAGCAATATACTCCCGTACATCATTCGGGATCTCGCCATGCCGGCAGGTGATGGCCACTTGCACTGATCGTCTCTCCACAAGAGGTCGGAATTGATTCCCAAACTCCGGTCGTTATTGACTGGACAATGGTATTGAAAGGAATAATCGAATTACCGGAAGTGTGATTTCGTTCTTCTGCGCTGTTGCTGTCCCGCGGCAAGCCTCAACACGCAATTAACGGGAAAAACCAAACTACCACAGAGTTTACGCTCCTGCCAGTCTTGGCTCTACTCCCCGGGTGACGGAAGTATCTTAGGAAACCCTTGGTGCCTGCGAAAGGGGGTAAGATTTTCGGTTTGTCAGCTCCGATATCGGCACTTGACGGAGTCAAGGCGACATCCGACTCTTACGGCAGAAATTCATTTCGCGAGGTAGCTTCAATGACTGTGATCGGTGTCCCCAAGGAAATCAAAGCCGACGAGTATCGGGTGGCCATGCTGCCTGTTGGTGTGGAGGAACTGACTGCTGCCGGGCACCTGGTTTTGGTAGAGCGGCGTGCCGGTCTGGGGAGCGGCATTTTCAACGAACAATATGAGGCCGCTGGAGCGAAGATTGTCGATTCCGCGGATCAAATCTGGGCCGAGGCCCACCTCATTGTGAAGGTGAAGGAGCCTCAGTCGAGCGAATGGCCCCTTATGAGGCCGGGACAGACCGTTTTCACATATTTCCACTTTGCTGCCGATGAACGACTCACGCGTGCGGTCCTCGACACGGGGATTACAGCGGTCGCTTACGAAACCCTTCGCGGGCCCTCCGGAAATCTACCTCTGCTCACTCCCATGAGTGAAGTCGCTGGTCGGATGAGCATTCAGGAGGGCGCCAAATACCTTGAGCGACCTCAAGAGGGCAGGGGCATTCTGCTGGGGGGAGTTCCCGGGGTCCCTCCGGCCCACATCGTTGTTCTTGGGGGGGGAGTTGTTGGCAAGAACGCCGCTCAGATCGCTGCGGGCTTTCAGGCGAATGTTTCACTCCTGGATGTGAATGTTGACCGGCTGCGGTATCTCGAAGACATCATGCCTGCCAACGTCAACACCATCTTTTCAGACAGGCACAACATTCGGGAACAGTTGCAGCTGGCTGACCTCGTGATCGGTGCGGTCCTCATCCCCGGTGCCCGTGCTCCGAATCTCGTGACAGCGGACGACCTCAGCCTGATGAAGCCGGGGGCAGTGATCATCGACGTCTGTATCGACCAGGGGGGATGTGTTGAGACCAGCCGACCCACAACACATGCGGACCCGACCTATGTGGAACAGGGAATCGTGCACTATTGCGTCACCAACATGCCGGGGGCTGTCGGTCGGACAAGCACGTATGCCTTGTGCAACGTGACATTTCCCTATGTCAGACGAATCGCTGACGCAGGGATCGAGGCTGCTTGTGCTACGGATCTCGGACTGGCTGCAGCAGTCAATATGCACAATCATTGCATCACGAACGAAGCGGTTGCCTCGACATTCGGCCTCGAGTTCTCGCCCTTTCCGTAATGCGTGCGGCTGTCTGAATGCGTCCGATCAGTCTTCGTCATCGACCTCCATGTCGAGCTGACGCATCTTGCGATACAGGTTGGAGCGATGCAGTCCCATCAGCCGGGCCGCTTCGCTCATGTTGCCCTTCACCCGCTTGATCGCCTTGCGGATATATTCCTGCTGGAAACGATTGGTCGCTTCCGACAAACCGACATCCGCGTCGAGATAGTCGACACTGTCGGAATCCGGGCTGAGAATAAAGGCCAGGTCGTCGGTCTCGACAACGTCGCTGTTGGACAGAAAGGCGACACGCTCCATCAGGTTTCGCAACTCTCTAACATTGCCGGGCCAGGCATGGGCCTGTAATCGCCGTCGGGCCTCCGAAGAGACCGACATCTGTCTGCGGTTGGCCTGTTTCGAGAAGTGTGCGAGGAAGTGTTCAGCCAAAGGCTGAACGTCTTCCGGTCGCTCACGGAGTGGAGGCAGATCAAGCGTGACGACACTCAGTCTGTAGTACAAATCCTCTCGAAACTTTTTACTGCGAACTGCGTCGACAAGGTTCCGGTTGGTCGCTGCGACGACGCGCACGTTGATGGGAATCACCTGTGATCCTCCGACGCGTGTGATCACCTTCTGTTCAAGCACGCGAAGCAACTTCGCTTGTCCGCCAAGGCTCATGTCTCCGATTTCGTCGAGGAAGAGTGTTCCTCCATTAGCCAGCTCGAACTTGCCGGCCCGTGTGTCATGAGCGTCCGTGAAGGCACCTTTCTCATGTCCGAAGAGTTCACTTTCCAGCAGTGTCTCCGTCAGGGCGGCACAGTTGACGGCGACGAAGGGATGGTCCGCTCGAGGTCCCTGATAATGAAGTGCCTGGGCGGCGACCTCTTTACCGGTTCCGCTCTCTCCGAGTATCAACACCGGCAAGTCAGTTGCTGCCAGTCGACCGATGGAGGCTCGCAAGCCGGCGATGGGAGGGCTCTCACCGATGATCTGCACTCGGCCAGCTGCAGCTTCAGTCAGCTGCTGATTGTTGCGAATCAATTGTTCTCGCTCACGAACGCTCTGGACGACGGTCGCGACCTGCAGGCCCATGTCGATCAAGGCCTGTTCGTCAGACTCGTCGAAGGCACCCCCGTGCTTGTTGATCAACTCGAAGGCACCAATGCGTTGTTCGTCTCCGTCGATCAGGGGGGCACACAGCAAACTGCGGGTTCGATATCCGCTTTCCTTGTCCACGCTCTTGTCGAATCGGTCATCCGCATAGGCATCGTCAACACGGATCGTACGCCCAGTCTGCACAACCTCACCGACAATGCCCTTATTGTCTGGCACCCACAGCCTGCCCCCTTCGACCCCCAGGGCAGGGCAGGCCACGAGCTGACGCTGTTCGCGGTCCCAGAGAAAGATACTGGCCCGATCACAGTCGAGCAGTTCAGTTGCCTTATCTGCAATCCGTTCGAGGAGCGGCATTGTCTCCTTTTCGCTAGCGAACTCCCGGCCGAGTGCCAGAGTGCTCCGCAAACGCTTGAGTTGTTGCTGATCCTTCTGTCTCTGTTCGACGATGACAATCGCCCGAGAGAGCACGCGCGCCAGAGCCCAGGCGGCTCCCAGTGATCTCGGCTGGAGATGTCTTCCCCAAACCAGCAACAACTGGCCCGGTCGGTCGATCAAAGGAACGACGATGGCCGGCCGATCGTCCTCTCCTTCACCGGTCATCGATCCCGCTGCCCCTCGGTCAAGGGACTCTGCAAGAGCCTGTTTGGGGAGATCAGCCGCGGAGTTCGCGTTGCTCGACGCGACCACCACCCACTGCGGGCTGCGCTTGACGACACATGCCCAGTCGCCGTTGAGTTCGACCGCGATTTGAGGAAGTGACCTGTCAAGAAGTTCAACCGAGGTGAGTGCGCTCGTGGTGATAGCATCGAGCCGGTCACACAGCTGAACGAGCGTTGAGTGTGGGAAATCTCTTGCGAGCCAGGGTGACTCGCTCCATGTCATCCAGTTGACAGCCACAGGCAGTTCGCCTTGTTTCTGATTGCGATGATGTCATGATTGATGTTATCGAGATGACAACAGTCATGCGCCATCATTTGTAGGTCGCATTGCCTTGAAGGTCAAGTAAAATATCATCCTTTGGATTCAAGCGAACGCTTTGTCTTGGCTTAGCGTCATGTCTCAGAGGGTGGGACCGTGTGGAGTCGTATTGCCGCAACCATTGACAGGGCAGCGGTTTCTATCCGTAAGATGAGTTGGCCAAGTTGGACGACATTACCTCCCGCTGCCCGAGCCAGCTCGACCTCACCCTCCGTCAGGCCTCCCTCTGGACCGACAATCAGCACCACATGGGGTTCTCGGTTGAACGAGGGAAGCAACTTTCCCATCGGAGAGCCGCCGGGATGAGCAATGAGTTTGGGAAGACGAGCGGTCTGTCTTAGCATTTCCGTCCAGTCCAGTACGTCCTGGATCTGTAGTAGGTCGTTTCTTTGACATTGTTTACAGGCCGCAATTGAGGCCGCCTGCATCTTTTCAAGCTTCCCGTCTCCCGGATGGACAACGGATCGCTCGGTTCGTACCGGGATGAGTCGCTGGACTCCAAGTTCGGTCACCTTCTCAACGAGCGAGCGGAATCGATCTGATTTGGGAACTGCCGTAACAAGTGTGATTGCAGGACGTTCCGCAGAGACCCTTGGCAAGGATTCGCGAACCCGTAAGCGGGCGGTGTGCTTCCGGGTTCCTGTGATCTCAGCAATGACTTCCTGGCCGTCGCCATCGAACAGCGACACACGGTCTCCCACCGTGAGTCTGAGGACGCGGAGCATATGAGCAGCCTCATCTCCGGAGACCTCCAGAACGTCCGTGTTCAAATCCTGAGGCACATAAAACCTGTGCATGCTTCATCCTTCGACGACTCGGAGCAATTCCGCCTGCTCACCACACTCGACTCAACGTCCACTGACGGTTTTGCCGATTATAGCGATAGAGGGCCTGGCTCGGGGTCTTTCCATTCCAGCACTCCAACAGAGAGTTCACAACTCAGCGATGCCCGGTCGACAGCGGACAACACAGATCAATCAAGGCCGAACGCTTGATGCACTTCGGCAGTTATCGACGTTCGAGGAGGCACTGTCCCGCCTGTTGTTTGTTGTGGAACATCAGCGACCCTGTGGGTTGATCCTAGGGCATGCAGGAACCGGCAAGTCAGCTCTCATCGAAATCCTACGTGAAGAGCTATCAACTCCCACCTGCACACCGATTGTGGTCGATTTGCAAACATCCTCATCGACGATGATCGCGTGGAAAATTGCTGTCGGCATGGGGCTTTCTCCAACCCCGCAGGATGCTCCGGAGTTGTTGTGGACAGCAATCGATGACCGACTCGCAGGGGCCTCATCTTCGGAGACGATGTATGTCCCGTTGTTCGATCACCTGGAGCAGGCGGATGAGTGTACCGCCGCCGCTGTCACCCGATGCTGTCATATTTTTGCCAGGAGGTCTGGCTCCGTGATTCTGTGCGGTCGGCCTCAGGTCCCTCACGAGTTGATTGATGTCGTTCGGTCAATGTGTGACCTGCGGATCGAACTCCCGCTCTGGTCAGTCGGGGAAACTGCCCAGTTTGTCGCGCAGACTCAGGAGGGAAAATCGGGACCCCAATACACGGGGGGGGCGATCGGGGTTCTCCACCATTGTGCAGGAGGGCGATTAAGTGATGTGCAGCAGTTGCTCCGACTGACGGGTTTTGCCGCTGAGACTCAGGAGATCGAGAAGATCGATGCGAAATTCGTGGAATCGATTGCCAGTGAAATTTGGCGACCGGTCACACAGCTTGATGATGTCTCTCATCATCCACCGACCATCTTGGAACTGGCAGCCTTCAGCCAGTAGCCCACTCTCGACAGATTCCGGTTATTGAGACGGCACATTCACCCTGCGCCCTGTCGCGGCGGATTCGAGGGTGGCCTGCGTGAACGCGAACACGGGCCAGGCACATTCGATCGGAGCATCGTTTGGCGACGATTCGTCCAGCAGGTTAAGAAATGACTCAACCGGTTGTGACTCCGGCTCCAGAGGATGAATCGGTTCGACACTGTTGTGCCGCGCAATCCAGGGACGCATATCGCGGATCATCAAGTCGGCCTCAGCGCAATGGATGTGCAGGTCTTCAGACAGATGATGGGCATTCCCCGCGAAGTCCAAGGTGATGGGGACTCCATCTGTGGAGATGGCCGAGATGCTGGTCACGATCTCGACCCGGCTGCCACACTTGTCGCTGCGGGCAAACACCT
>JAGQQG010000166.1 GCA_020426325.1 Planctomycetaceae bacterium
CGTGAAAAACTTGCCGATCACGATCTGCGTCCGTGTCGCCGGGCTGATCAGCAGCGTCTCCATCGTGCCGCGTTCTTTCTCGCCAGCCCCCAGATCGACTGCCGGATAAAACGCACCGGTGACGGCCATCACAATCAGCATCGCGGGAAAGAGTTTGCTCCAGACGTTGGCAGCCAACTGCTGATCACGAGCCAGGTCAATCTGATCAGGGTTGACCGGGTCCGGAAATGATTCCGGCAGATGGGCCGATGCGAGCCGCTCCCGCAGAAGCAGATCTTCCCAGTTCTCGACCGCCTCCCGCACCCGCCGATAAGCCATCAGCGATTTCTCGTCCGCACTGTTTCTCACAATTTGCAGGCGGGGCGTGTCGACATCTGAGATGTCCTGCTGACCTTCAGCCAGTTTGCGGTTGATCTCAGCGATATCCTCTTTTAAGCCTTCGGGCACGAGAATCATGACTTCGATTCCCGCAGCCGACATCGCTTCGCCAACTTCGCCTTTGAGTGTTGTGACCCGAGCATCGAGTTCCTGCTGCTTGGCAGGATCACTCTTCCCTCGTGATGCGTCGGCCTCCCTTTCGAGGTTGACCAGATCATTCACGTGGTCACGAATCTGTTGTGATGTGCTCAAGACATCAGCATTCGGATCGCTACCTTCCTGGGGGCGGCTCGAGGTGTTTGTGTCGGTGACGATCCGCAGCTTCTCTGCATCATCGGGAAGCTCAAAGTATTGTGCACGAAACCGTTCCCCCTCCACGAGAGCGGGTGGCGGTAGTTCATCGGCGCCGAGGATCACAACGGTCCGCGTTTGCTCCTGAAACAGCAGCGTCATCTGCAACATGCCTAATCCGAGTGCTGGATACAGCAGCAGCGGAAGCACTGCGACCATGAACAGCGTCCGTCGATCACGGAGCTGATCGCGAACCTCACGCAGGAAGACGAGTTTGACGTTTTTCCAGTTCACGGACTTTGATGATCTGTTGATTCGATGAATAGTTGATTAGTACTGATCCAGGCCCACGGGCAACGCCCCGTGGGGCCCCCTTTCGGATCTCACATTTCAAATCTGAAATCTCAAACGCCTTCCGCGATCCCGACTCCGCCGTGAACGAGTTCGTGGTCATGGCGGTGTATCAGTTCAAAAAACAGTTCTTCCATATCAGGTTGATTGTGGCGTGCCTCAAGTTCCTCGACGGTCCCGCTGTCGAGAATACGCCCCTTGTGAATTACGGCAACGCGGTCGCACAACTTCTCGACCTCTCGCATGATGTGTGTGGAAAAAATAATGCACTTCCCTTTGCTCTTGAAATAGTCGATGACCTCCAGCACGGCTCTCGCCACCAGCACATCAAGGCCGGATGTCGGCTCGTCGAAGATCAGCACCGGCGGGTCATGCACCATCGTGCGAGCGATCGACACTTTCTGTTTCATCCCGGTCGACATCTTCGCGCCGAGTAGGTCACGGATCTCGTTCATCTGCAACGTGAGGAAGATCTCTTCAAGCCGAGCCTGTAACGTCACTTCATCGATTCCGTACAGACGGCCGTAATACTCAACCATCTCCCAGGCGGTCATGCGGTCGTAGATGCCCGTGTTGCCAGACATGAAGCCGATGTTTGCCCGCACCTCCTGCGGATGCGTCATGACGTCATAGCCCGCGATGACAGCTCGACCGGAGGTGGGTTTCAGAACGGTGCTCAGAATTCGCAGGCAGGTCGTCTTGCCCGCCCCATTGGGGCCGAGCAGACCGAAGATCTCTCCCGGATGCACCTCGAACGACACACGGTCGAGGGCGGACACAGAACCCCGCTTGAGATCCTCGAACGACTTGCAGAGGTCGCTGACTTGAATCATACGTTGGTACATCGCCTCCCTGAGTGTACATCAGACTTGGGCATGCTAACTCTTACCGCGCCAGGCCGCGAAGCCAATCTGAACTCAGCCGCCTACAGCCAAATCGCTGAGCCGAATGCCCACAAGCGGCCTTCGCCGCCGTAATCGTCACAGTCGGCCAGATGAATTGAGTTCACTCAAACCGAACCTACCCTGATGATTGGCCAGAGAGTTATCTCTTAAAACTACTGCACTGTAGAGACTTACGTCGTTCATTCTGGAACGATGGAGGATTCTTTTCAGAAAACACAAATTCAACCTTGCTTCACTCGATATCTACGGCTACTGTTCTATATTGATAGAACACTAGGATGCGGCTATGCGACTGCATATTGAAGCCTCTAACGGAATCCCGATCTACGAACAGATCTGCCGGCAGGTCAAGTTTGCTGTCGCCAATCGAGCACTGCAGGTCGGTGAACATGTCCCCTCGGTCCGGGAGATGGCGGGTCAGCTGGCCGTCAACCCGAACACGGTCTCCCGGGCTTATCGAGATCTGCAGGCAGCGGGGGTGCTGATCCCAATCCGGGGCACCGGCCTCGCTGTCACGCCGGAGGCACCGGCTAAGTGCAAGTCCGAACGACTCGACCTCATCCGCGACCGCCTGCGTCTAGTCCTCGCGGAAGCCCACTACAACCAGATTACCGACGACGAGATCCGCCAGCTTGTCGAGTCCGAACTGCATCGACTCAACTCTGATGTCACTGAGAACTCTCCCCTTCCCGTTACGACTGAGGAGCACGCATGACACCCGTCGTCTCGTTACAGCAGGTCAGCAAACGCTACCGTCAAACCGTCGCTCTCGACAACGTCTCGCTCGATGTCCCGCCGGGAACTGTGTGTGCTCTCTTGGGAGCGAACGGGGCGGGTAAGTCGACCAGCCTCAAGATTCTGCTCGGCCTCGAAAGACCCGACAGTGGTCGAGCAGAGGTGCTCGGCATGGACAGCAGTCGCTACGACCTCGAAATCCGTCGCCGCGTGGGCTATGTCCCCGAGCACCTGTCTCTCTACGACTGGATGACGGTTGCCGAGATCGGGTGGTTCGCAGCCGGCTTCTACTCGCCCGGCTATCAGCGAGTCTACGCTCAATACACCAGCCGCTTCGGTCTCGAGGACAGCCAGAAGATCAAGACGCTCTCGAAAGGTCAGCGGGCGAAGGTCGCTCTCTCACTCGCACTGTCTCACAAACCGGAGCTGCTCATCCTTGACGAGCCGACGTCCGGGCTCGATGCGCTCGTTCGTCGTGAGTTCCTCGAAAGCATGGTTGACGTCGCTGCCGAAGGTCGTTCGGTACTGCTGTCGAGTCATCAAGTCAGCGAAGTCGAGCGCGTGGCTGATATGGTCGCCATCCTGCTCAACGGCAAGCTCGTGTGTGTCGAACGACTGGAAGACCTCAAGCGGGAAACCCGCGAAGTCACAGTCACGCTGGGGGATGTGCACATGCGTCCGCCCGACATCCCCGGCGACACCCTCGCCCACGTGCAGTTCGGCCACGAACACATCTGGATGGTCCGTAACCTCGACGAGTCACGACTCGCTGAGTCCGTCGGCCTCAACACGCCCTTCCAGGTGCGTCACCCCAGCCTGGAAGACATCCTGTTAGTCATGCTCCGCGAATACCGACGATCACCAACAGACAACCTCATCGAATCCACAGTCTGAATTCATTCGGATTTCGTCTCTTCGGATTTCCTTCGTCATTCTGATTTCGACATTCGGCATTCAGGAATCCCATGTTCCATCCCAGCGTGACACGACTGTTCTGGAAAGAGTTCCGTACGCAGTGGCAGGTCTGGCTGGCGCTGATTGTGGGGACATTCCTTCTACAGTTGTTGTTCCTCGTCCCGGGGTCGTCTTTCGTCACGATTGGCGAGTTTCCATTCTATGTGGCAACCACACTGACCTACTGCTTTGCAGCGACCTGCGGAGCACTCCTGTTTGCTGGCGAGCGGGAAGGAGAGACCTTCGTCCTGCTCCAGTCGCTGCCGATTTCCACAGGCCGCTTCGTGATGGGGAAAGTTCTGTTCGCGATTCTCAGCGTGATCACCTTCGGCGCAGTGGCCGCAGCACTGGGAGCCGTCGTCTGGTCATTCGACCCCGCACCACAGGCCAATCGCGGTTTTATGACGGGGGAAACGCTCCTGAACGGACTCCTGCCGGGCATTCTCGGCTGCCTGCTGTGGAGCATGTTCTTCTCGCTGCTGTTGTCTCGTGTGATGGTCGTCATCGTCTGTGCGGTGGTGACCGAGTTTGCGGTGACCGGTCTGATCACGAATCCCCTGTCCGACTATGCCAAGACTGAGTTCGCCATCCGCTTAGGCACGTACGCAGCACTGGCAGCGGTCGATTTCTGGCTGATGGGTCGCTGGCTGCGAAACGAACCGCTGTCACTGCCGTGGGAAGGCCCGACGCCTTCTGTGCCGCGCCGCGATCACTGGTCGGTCGATGTTTCACTCGCAACCGTCCGCTGGGCCAGCGCCCGCCACACACTGGGCTCAAGAACGTTCGCCGTCCTGATCTGGCGAGAACTCAAAACCGCTGTCCCGTTCATCCTCTGGTGGGGCTTGCTGGGCGTATTTCTGGTCGATCTCCTGGTGCGTTGGGGTGGACTACCCGGAAACTTCATCTGGCTGTACGCCACTCCCGGGATCTGCGGTTTGATGACATGTCTCGGAGATCAGCGGCAACAGAGTTACCGATTCCTCAGCCATCGAGGGCTGAGTAGTCTCACCGTGTGGCTGTCCAAACATCTGGTTTGGTTGATTGTTGCTTTCGGACTTGTGCTTCTTTTCGGCTGGTACGATTATGCTTTTCAATATCGTTCATCATCTGGAGCTTATTATGGAAAAGTGCCGAGCGTACTCCATTCGGTTTTTGATGGTCTTCTGCAAACCCGTCTTCCAAATGGCCTTCTGCTGAGCGACAGTCCCGGATTAGCTTTTTCGTACATCATCTGTCTGGGATGCTTGTCATATGCTGTAGGCCATCTCTGTTCACTTTGGTTTCGCGGCCCAGTCATCGCCAGTGCTGTGGCCCTAATCGTCACGCTGTTTCTGATTCCCGTACCGCTTTTGTTGGCACGGTTCGACATCCCTCTCGCACCAACTCTCGTTCCACTGGTGCTGGCAATCGCGCTGGGAACGCTCTCCACCACTTCGGCATGGCTCCGTGACGAGTCCTCGTGGTCATATCTCCTCAAGCGAATTGCCTGGGTCGTTCTTCCCGTGATCGCGTGTGTGCTGGGGGTCTGCGTGTATCGAGGCGAACAGATCCCCGAAGTTGACCCCGGCTTCGACTGGCAGGCATGGGAAGACAGACCCGTGGCTTCGTCTGCCTGGATGTCAGAATGGAAGGCTGATCTTGACCATCTTTGGACACGTTCGCACGAGATCTCGAACATGTTACTCGCTGATGAGCCGATTGAAGTTGAGACAAGATCGCGTGAAGCTGAGAATGATGACTCGAAAGTGCCACAAAAGCTGTTTGAAGACCGTCGCGAGCGTCTTGCCGCTGCGTTGGTTGAGTTGGAGAGATTGCTGAATGATGAACCTTTGCCTCTCCCGTCTGAAGATCCTTCGTTCGTGACGTCATATGGCCCCATCGTCTCTGCACTGGAGGCCGCAACTGCTCTGCAAGGACAGAGAGAGCTGGAAGACGTCTGGCACGTGCTTCGAACGTCATTGTGCGTCACAGAATACACTGCTCAGTCGATGCCCACACTACAGTATTGGTACGCCAATTATGCACAGCAAATTCAGATTCACGCCATGATGCGGCGCTGGGCCAATGATAAGAATCAGACTGTCGAGCAACTGGATGAGGCGATCCAATGGTTCAACGAGCATGAGCATCAATCAACAAATCCAACGGAGATCGTGCGAAATCAGTACGTTCGCTTTCGCAAGCTGCTGTCGGGCCAAAGTGAGAATCAGGACGATCGTGTTTATCAGACATTACCACCAGTTGGGTTCCTTGCCCCGCTGAACGCAGTGGAGAACGAACGCATGCTGAGACTGCTGAACGTCGTCACCCGGTTTCATCTGCATGACCAATCGAACGAACCGTTGCCTCTCAGCATCACTCCCCAACAGATCGACCGCTGGCGAGCATCTGTTCTTTATCCGAATGCAGAGCTTCGCGATCTTCTGGGATATGGACTTGGCATCGAACAGGACGTCGATCATTTCCACTTGAGTTTCGAAACGTTGCAAGCCAGCAGTCGTGCGACAGAACTTGTCATGCGGCTGCAAGCGTACCGGCTGCGGGAAGGACGCTTCCCCGATCATCTGAATGCATTGCCCGGTGAACGAACCGGCACGCTGGTGTTTGACCCATTAGGAGGACACGAGTTCGGATATGCTCCAGATGGACTCGAACTCAGCTATGAACTCAGTCAGGATTTCCAGTTGGCGCCTGGGCAACCCGTAATCTGGAGCACGTCACCGAACTCGCTACTGGCTCTCTACCCGGACGGCACGTTCTCAGAGCGAGTCCAGATGCAAGCGAATGGAATGGTCAAAGATCCCGTGACAATCTTTCCGGAGAAGATCCAGTATGTGATCCTGCGAGATGATATTCCATTCATCAGACGTCCTCAATGATGTTGGTCGGGACAGAAGGGAACGAAGTCAGTACGGGCACGGAAAGCGTGCCTGGAGACCGACTGCTTGGGGAGACTCAGGGATCATCGACAGTCAACATCGCTCGAAACGCTTCCAGGGATGTCGAAACGGGGAGAGACTTCACCGAGCCATCGACCATTGCCACGTGCACCCACCGATCTGGTGTCTGCCAGGGCCAGGTGGTTTTCGACTGATGTTGACTGAGCGAATAGGGGCCGTCTGGGTCGTTGAGCGGGAAGCGCAGTTCATCGAAGAACAGATCGCGTGGCTCGAAGAAGTCGATGCCCGAGTCGGCCACTTCAACCAGCATGATGATCGATGATGCTTGGCCAGACACGTCTTTGAGTGATCGAGAGTCTGTTCCTGGCCACATGGTTTCTTCTCCGACAACCGCCAGATAGCTGGTCTCCGAATAGTCCTCAGTTTGGTTCCAAGTCTGATCAGACGAGCAGACATGCGAAGCACCATCAAGTTTTGCCTCGGACGCAACATGCCGATTGTGTTCAGAATTCCAAGGCTCGTTGAATCGGTAGTCCCCATGCGTGTCATGATCAACTCTGTCATCAAGGTAGGGCCAGATCAGCGTTCGCCAACTGTGCATTCGTTTGCCATTCTCGTCGACAGTATAAGCCGGCGGGAAGGTGCCAAAGTCGTCATGGTAGTTATGCAAGGCCAACATGATCTGCTTGAGATTGTTCTTGCACTGCAAGTGACTGGCTGCTTCGCGGCTGGAAACGAGTGGGTTCATGAGAATCGTCGCAATGTAGATTGCGAACAGACCTCCCAAAACGAGTATCGTTCGCCGTTCCGATATCGGTGAGGATTGTCGGTCCATCGTGATTGCTATCCCATCCAACCCATTGTCACTCCAGTTCGCTGCGTTGGACTGTCAGGTCATCAAAGCGTTCGCCGTCGATGTTGATGACGGAGTATTTGACGGTGGGGGCGTCGAGTGTGGTGTCGAATTCGACGAGGCCGAAGGATTGTTTGGCGTTGTAGGAGAAGATGGCACCGGCTTTCTCCATGGTTTCGTGGACGTGCTGATTCGTGAGGCGGGATGAGTTGAACTCGTAGAGCGGATAAGTGCCTGCACGGTCGATGCGCCAGGCGTCGCTGCGGTGACGGTCCGCTGACATCAGAAGCACGCCTTCGATTTTGTTTTCCGTGATGAAGTTGAAGATTTCATCCCGCTCGCTTTTGTAGCCGTTCCACGTGTCGAGACTGTCTCCCTTGGTGCGATAGTCGAAGGGGACCGACGAGCAGATGACCTTGAACGTGCCGGACAAACCCTGAAGCGTCTGTTTGAGCCACGCGAGCTGCACCGGGCCGAGCATCGTGGGGGCGTCCCCTTCCGGATCGGTGCGGTAGTAGCGGCAGTCGAGCATCACGAAGTCGACGTCCCCCACCTTAAACGAGTACCAGCAGCCGGGGCGGTTGCCGCTTTCATAGCGTGGGTTGGCCCAGTTCTGCTGGAAGATGGGCCAGGAATAATCGAACTTCCACCGGGGCACATCGACGTGCGGGCCGCCCCAGGAGTCGTTGACGCTGAAGTCGTGGTCGTCCCAGATGGTGAACGTGGGCGTGTGAGCCGTCAGCCGTCGCCACTCGGGCCGCGACTGCCGCCGCTGATACGTGTACTGCTGCATCACGGGCGATTCGGGATCGTCGATGTACACGTTATCACCCAGCAGGAGCATCAGCCGCGGACCGAACGAGTTGATCGTATCCCACATCCGTTCGTTCTCCGGGACGTACCCCGCTCCGCCACCGAATGCGAGCGAGAACTTCGAGGGTGTGCCGACTGCGGGCATCGTGCGGAAGTACTGGTCGATGGATGCCTCGGTCTCATTTCCGTCAATGATGACCTGATACTGATACCGCGTGTCCGGGGTCAGTCCACGCAGCTGACAAACACCGGTGAAATCATCCCTGTCACTTGTTTTCATCGGCTCAAGTCCAGTTGCCTGCGATCTGTCCTTGAGTCCCGTCTGCGTTACCCTGATGGTAACTGACGACGGCACTCCCGTGCGGACCCAAATGCTGGCAGTTATGTCGCTTACCTGTCCGATGAACGGACCGTGAACCAGATTCTTCTCGAAATGCGACATCTGTTGCTTGACGAAGTCTGTCTCCGTCAACGGCTGCATCACTTCGCGCGGCCCGGCGACGATCCTTCCGGGAGGCAGGCCGAGTTCGACCGCCTTTTGCAGAGCTTCGGAGCCACGATCGAGTTCCCCCCGCTGACCTGCGAGCAGACCGAGCATGTAGTACGTCTCCGCATCATCCGGATGCTCTTTGAGGTAGTCATTCAGAAAACTGTCCGCTTCATCCAGTCGCCCCAGCAGGATGTATCGCATCGCCAGCTGATGCACCCGCTTATACTGCCAGTCCCGCTTGAGAGACATGTCCGGCACAGGTGACTTCGCACCGCCCAGGGCGTCGTCAGCGACTGCACCACTTGGCGATAAGCATGCGATCAAAAAAAAGATTGCCGATTTCTTTCCCCACCCCTTGCCGGTAAACAGAGTGAAGAGATATCGCAATCTCTGAGAGCCAAGCATCGCGATGAATTGGGCTGTCGAACTCGTACGATCGTGCATCATTCACATCTGTTTCTGTCTGAAATCAGGGTCCGCTTCTATCTTCTGTTGACGTAACTCTACCAAATCTTCAAGCCACTTAAGTCTGTGGTTACCCGGGTCAAGGCATTCGTGGGCATGATCAACAAACTCAGCAATCGCCAAATCAACATCATTGGATTCGACATTGATGGTCGCCTCGATCAGGTCGATTTGTTCGTACACCCATACGACCGACTGTAGCGCGTCTTTTCCACCTACAATCGGAACGAGTGCCTGATTCAGGTTTCTGATGTGGCGCAACGCTCTTTCGGCACGCTGCTGCTGAAGAGGGTCACGAGTTGTTTTCAAAGTAGAATCTGAAGCCAGAAAACGGACATCGCGGACCAAGCAGTCTTCCTTCTCTTTTAAGACTTGAAGAGCACCAAGGACTGCAGTCGCTCCGAACTCCTGGGAGAGGCCGTGAATAGCCATCGTCGCTTCGGAAACGGAAAGCGAGACGAGTCTTTCGTTAGCCAATTTCAGCGACAGCCCCATCTCGAAGGGCTTTCGTTGCAATAGGCTGATGAGCGTCCGCTCCCCGGCTTTCGGATAGTAATACAACAATCTTCGAACGGCTTGAGGAGACAGGGAACCTTCGCAAGAGAGCGATAAGTTCCAGGCATCTTCAATGAGTGAGCGTTGGTGACCGTCTTGGGTAAGTCGCGACCAGTCCTGTACGACAGCAGCCACCAGTTCGGGGCGTTCGATCGGAGAATCGATGTAGATCGCATTTCCTCCGCCAAATGAAGCGGTTGTCAAATCGCGATTGACGATCTGGCCAATCGCGACAAAGCAGACATCTCCAACTTTGATGTCGTAGAATTCGACCGTCTGATAAGGGGTAGGAGTCGATGAGACCAAATCGATTGTCACTTCGGTTGGTTGAAGCTTTGGATCGAAAAATCGTGGTGAGTAATTGTTACTGATCTCGATCATGGCAGCCGGCCAATCGCCGTTACCAAGACACGCTTCCATTGGTCCTGGCTTGTAATCGTGAGTGACAAACCGAAGTTTAGTCGGACGGTCGTCATCAAGATGCTCAATCAGGAATGGCAATGCCCGATATCCGTGAGCAATCAATGAACGTAGTGATTCCGGAACGTCAGGGACTGGTTCACCCCAATCGTCCTCGAATGAAGATGGACGATCAACCGGCGGGAAGTACCAGAGCCGTCCTCCGAAGTTTGCAAAACCGACAGTTGGACTTGAAATGTTAACGAGATCATCAATCAGGTTGTTGATCTGTGATCGAAGGACGTTATCTTCCTCGGAACCCGAAGTTTTGATCAACAGGGTTGCCATTAAGGATATTGCAACGACGGTCGAACCGAGTGCTAATCCAAGTTTGATCGAACTTGCTTGAGATGAACCTCTCATCACAATCACCTGAGCTGGTTTCAGAACCTGTGGGTTAGTGGACGGAATGGTCTGGGAGTTGCATCTTGGTCGGAGTGAAAGGAGGCTCTGACCATGGGATTGACGCTTAGATG
>JAGQQG010000167.1 GCA_020426325.1 Planctomycetaceae bacterium
CTGTCAACGCTGTCACGGCGATCGTTTCGTCAAATCCCGGTTTCGACCATACGATTACCCTGCGCTGTTACTGCTCTTGCGCCCGGTTCGCTGTCAGAGCTGTTTCAAGCGCAGGTATCGCAACCTCGTCCCAATCGTCGGGGGCCTTTTTCGCCTCTCAATCAGCGTGGCGGTTTTGGTCCTCGTTGGTGGGATGGCGTACGTCAACTTGACCGACAGCAAATGGGAACCGCTGCAGGTTCTGAAGATTGACTTCAGGCCTGATTTCGATTCCAAAATCTCAAAGAAGCCCTGATGGATCTTTCGCGGCCATTACGCTGCGGCTCTGCGAAGTCGACGCAGGACCTCTTCAAACTCGTCGTTCGAGCCGAATGGGATCATGATCTGTCCGCGGTCACTTGCTTTGAGTTTGATCTCGACTTTCACACCGAGCAGTTCGCGGAGATGTTCCTGGATCGAGAGCACATGGTTTGATGGCTGTGGTTTGGCTTCTGGCTGAGAGTCCGGCTGCATTGGCAGGACGTCTTGCTGGCCGTTCTGCTGAGCGCGGACAGCCGCTTCGGTCTGACGCACGTTCATGGACTCCGCCTGGACTCGGCCGCACATTTCGATCTGAGCTGCCTCCTCCAGCGAGAGCATGGCCCGCGCGTGGCCGGCTGAGATCTTGCCCTGCTGCAAAGCGAGTTTGACCGGCTCTGATAGTTCGAGCAAGCGGAGCATGTTGGCGACGGTCGAACGGCTCATGCTCAGCTGCTTCGCGAGCGTCTCCACTGAGGAGCCGAACTGCTTGAGGTACTCGCTGAAGGCCTGGGCCTTCTCAAGGTCGCTGAGGTCTTTTCGCTTCAGGTTTTCTTCGAGGGCATACTCGCAGGCTGTCTGGTCGATGACGTCGACGACACGACAGGGCAACATCATCAGACCGGCCTGCTGGCACGCCAGCCAGCGACGTTCGCCCGCGATCAGCTGGTATCCGCCAGTGGGCAGCTCTCTCACGAGAATCGGTTGCAGCAGCCCGTGTTCGCGGATGCTGTCACTCAATTCCCGCATGCCTTCCGCATCGAAGTCTTTGCGAGGCTGCCACGGATTGCGTTCGATGCTGCCGATCGGGATCTCGCGGAGCGATGACGGGTCTGCTTGTTGTATGACCTCCTCGGCTGCCGCCCCTAGTCCGAGCAGAGAGTTGAGTCCCCGCCCGAGCCGTCGTTTGGGTTGTGCGTCCGGATATTCCTCGTTCATCGTCGAGCCTTCCCTGGCAGATAGATGAGGTAGCATGGTGGTCGGGTTGTCCTTCCTTGTATCGGCGGCGATTTTACATCTCGTTCCCAAATCGCCACAAGACGGGTTGTAACCCCGTTTCACGTGAAACAGGGCAAGACACACAAGCTTCTCCGGTGACGGAGATGACATGCGAATCCGTTCAAAGTCCACCAATCAGTTGCGCCCGGCGAGCGCGGGATGTCAATCCCCCGTTTCATTCAACGAAATCGACCAGTAACTTCACGAGTGACTCATTAGTGTCCAAGAGAAGAATCCGAGGATCAATCAAATCACACTCATCTGACTCTGGTTGCAACCCGTCATGATTCATCAGCGCGATCTGGAACAGGGGACTAACGTCCCCCGCTCACCGGCGTCACGCGATATAGCCGGATTGGCTGTGGTTCTACGCTCTCACCGAATGTCGCCCGTTGATCGAGTTGGACCAGCAGGCTCGGTCGATAGGGCCACTCAGCGACCAGCGACAACCGATCTCGAATCTCCTGCGGTTGCTCAGAAAGTGGGGGCGAGTGCGGTCCAACCACAAGATAGATCGATGTGTTTGGGGCAGGTTGAGTCGAAGCTGCCCCGTAATCTGCAGCTGGCATCAACAACATCTCCTTACTCGATGAGTGATGGCTCCGGATCACACCTACATGATAGAACAGCCCCGGTTCGCCGATCACCGAGAGACCAATTGCTCCGTCAACCTCTTCAACCTGACGAAACATTTCACTTGCAACTTGTCGAAGCTCTCCGCGATCTTCCCAAAGTTGGGGAAAATCTTGCATGAACCAGAAAGACCAGAAGCCGAGACAGGGACTCATGAGCACGAACAGACCGGGAACCAAGTCAGCCGAAGTACGCTTTTCGTTATTTGAATCTGGAGCAAGGATGCGGTCCTTCCTCCCCAATGGCTTGTCAAAAACCATCGCAAAGCACGAACCAACTGGAAACCAAGTCGCCACAATGAGAGGCAACGTAAGCCGAGCGTAAGGCGTGTACATTGGCGTCGCGACCAACAGCCCAATCACCCACGCTGAAGTAATCCAACTGGCAAGAGTTCGACTTGGCGAATCGCTCCGAATAAGCAATGTGCCCAGACCAACGATTGCTAGAAGAAATGTGATGACCGTCGTCCCCGAAAACAATGAGAGCACCCACGAAACGACAAAGAGTGCCATTACTGAGAAACAAACAGTTAGATCAGCGATCTCATCACGGATGGATTCCGACTTCACAAATGATTCAGGTCGGTTCCAAGCATCGCGAATAAACGCACAGCCGATCAGTGCGAGGCATGTCAAGACGCCCCCGATCAAGGCGATGTTTCGACCTTGCTGGCGAAGACTCTCCCACCAACCGTTCAGTCCCACGAAGTACCCGGCGTGGTTCGCGGACACGGCTGAGTACCCGCCGTATTTCTGGAGGTCGATGAGGACCGGGAGCCAGCCGAGAATGGCGATCGCGGCGAGGAGCGACCAACGCAGAAGGACGGGACCGGGCGATGGTGTGTCGTCACGTTTAGCCGCACATTTGAAATGTGTGGCGAAACGGGCAGGTGTGATACGCGGCACGATCAGCCAGGCGAGGGTTCCGGAGCCGGAGATCGCGAGGGTCAGCCAGCCGTTGTACTTGGTCCACCAGGCGAGCGATGCAAACAGACCCGCGAGGAAGATGGCCAGCGGTCGTCCGGTCAGGATCGCCCGCCAGGCCCAGTAGACGCCCCAGAGCATCCACAGGCAGAGGAGCACGTCTGTCAGGGCGGAGCGGCTGAACAGGATGTGAACCTCGCTGAAGGCTGCGAGTGTCGCGGAGGTCAGACCGGCCACCGGGCCGAACCACTGTCTGCTCACCCACCAGACGGTCGGTACCATCACGCAGCCTGCGATCACGTTAACCCACATCACAGAAGAGGCCGCCATGCCGCTGAGGATCAGAGTCCATTCGAGGATGAATGGCAGCAGGGGCGGTGCGTACAGATGGCGGAACGGATAGCGATCCCCATTGAATGGGCAGAGAATGTTCGAGGCGTAGACCCCCTCGTCGAAGTGCTCGACCGCCATGTGACTCGGCTGCCACACGCGGAGCACGACCCCGACGAACGTGATCGCCAAGACAATCATCCACTCTTTCGAGCGGTCAGGCTCTGTGAGTGCTGGTTGATCGCCTGCGGTCGTTGATGTCCCCTTCGGTTGTCGGGGCAAAATCAGTCCCTCTGTTCCACGTGAAACAACGCACGCCGGTTGGAGTCACTTGACCTCACGTCTTCGCATGATGGTTCCCCCACGCCGACTCGCGGTCTATCATAGGGTGATCAACAATCAATGCCACTGCCGTGGAGCAGCGAGACCACTGAGATTCCGGAGAGTGATATGGCGACACCTGATGAACTGTACGATGAGGCGACTGCGATCAAGGATGGAGGGGACCTCGAAGGTGCGGTTGCCAAGCTGAAGGAGATTCTGGAGGTCGACCCGAATCATGCCCTCACACACTCTGCGCTTGGCGTCCACCTTCAAAAGCTCGGACACCCGGAGGAGGCCGTCAAGCATGCCCGGCGAGTGACCGAACTGGAGCCGACCGATCCGTTCTCGTTCACGCAGCTGTCGGTCATCTGCATGCGGTGCGGTCTCATTCAGGAGGCGGAAGACGCGATGGCTCGTGCCCGCGAGATTCAGATGGGCGGTTGAGGTTGTTCAACTGATGTTCTCTTTGGCTCATTGTCGCCGGGTGACGAGACAGGTTCGCAGCCGCGCGAAGCGTACATCCAGACTGTCCGACGGCGAGATGTTGTCCGAGGCTCATCGCCTTCAATGGGAAGCCCGAGGGGGAACACCTCTCAAGCGGCTCCTGCCAGACGTCTTCTCGCTGGTGGTCGAGGCTGCGACTCGTGAACTGGGGATGACTCATTATCCCGTCCAGATTATGGGGGGCGTCGCGTTGTTCGAGGGAGGCATTGCCGAGATGCAAACGGGCGAGGGGAAGACCCTGACAGCAACTCTCCCCGTCTCGCTCCGCGCCTTCGCCGGCAAGGGGTGTCACATCATGACCACGAACGACTACCTCGCTGACCGCGATGCGACACAACTGCGTCCGGTCTATGAGCGGCTGGGGCTGACTGTCGGCTGCATCCAGCAACCCATGGAGACCGGAGCACGGCGGGAGGCTTACACCTGCGACATCACCTACGGGACAGCCAGCGAGATCGGCTTCGACTTCCTCCGCGACCGGCTGAGGATTGGAGCAGGAACGACTAACGACAAACGCCGTGCGATGTTTCAACAGAATGCGGGCGAGGAGGCGCCGGTCCAGCGGGGGCAGTACTTCGCACTGGTCGACGAGGCAGACAGCATTCTCATCGACGAGGCCCGCACGCCCCTCATCATCGGACTCCAACTGCCGAACCGCCCTGCGATGGTCAGCCTCTACCGCTGGGCTAATCACGTCGTCCCCGAGTTGGAACGGAACCGAGACTTCCAGTTTGACGAGAAGCGGCGATCTGCTTTTCTCACCGAACAAGGATGTCGTCGGGTCGTGCTGCTCTCGAAACCGGCACTGCTCGATTCCATCGACACGGAGCGGATCTATCAGCATGTCGAGAAGGCGATCACAGCCTACTACGGGTTTACTCTTGATCGAGACTACATCGTGGTCGATGACGAAGTGATCATCGTGGATGAGTCGACCGGGCGTCAGATGGATGGCCGCAAGTGGCAGGACGGTCTGCATCAGGCGGTCGAAGCGAAGGAGGCGATCCCGCTGAGTCCGCAGACGGGCAGCGGTGCCCGTGTCACCATTCAGACCCTCTTCCGCAGGTACGAACACTTGGCGGGCATGACCGGCACGGCCGCTGTCGCGAGGCGGGAGTTCAAACGAGTCTACAAGCGGAAGGTCACGGTTGTCCCGACTCACAAGAAGTGCAAACGGACGGGGAGTCCCACACGCATCTTCTCGACCCAAGCGGCCAAACGCGAAGCGATCCTGAAGGAAATCGTGCGACTCGTCGCGAAGAAGCGGGCGGTCCTCATCGGGACCCCCTCGGTCTTCGCTTCAGAGGCACTCTCTGCCCGGCTGAACGACGAGGGCCTGGCCCATTCGGTGCTCAATGCGGTCCAGCACGAACAGGAAGCGAAGATCGTCGAGAAGGCCGGCCTGCCGGGAAGGATCACGATCGCGACCAACATGGCCGGACGAGGGACCGACATTCTGCTTCATGAACACGTCCGTGAGGCGGGTGGCCTGCACGTCATCGCCACCGAGATGCACACCTCCAAACGCATCGACCGTCAGCTGGTCGGACGAGCGGCACGACAGGGGGACCCCGGCAGCTTTCAGTTCTTTCTGTCGCTTGAGGACGAACTGCTCAACGTTCTCCCGCCAGCCAAACTCCGGCGGATTCAGAACTCGGCCCGCCCGGGCAAGTCGGGCGAACTCTCGTCACGATGGCTGCTCCTGTTCCAGCGGACTCAGCGTCGGCTGGAAAAGCTGCACATCAAGCAGCGCAAAGAGATGCTCAAACAGGAGCAGGAGCAACTCAAGAAGTACAACCGCATGGGTCTCGACCCGTTCCTGGAGTTGGTCGAGAGCTGATCACTCCAGCCCGAGATCGCCTCTGGTGACATCCTGCTCAGCAGTATGACGGATTGTCAACACCTCGACGACCTCACCCTGAATGCGAAACAATGCCCGATGGGTGAGTCGTCGTCCACTCCCATAGTGCACTTCTCGAACGTCAATTCCAAGGTCGTCCCTTTCCGATGCTGGAGGATGCCTGTCGGGTTGCTGCTCAAGGGAACTCAAGAGCATCAGAAAACCAGTTAACCACCTGTCAGCGACCTCCGAATCACCTGAGACCTGACGATACCATTCGGTCGCTTCAACCAACCGCATGTTGGCTCGGGGAGAGATCAGCACGTGGTACTTCATATCGTGCGTGAAGGCAGATTCAGCTGCTGACGGATTCGCAGTTCGGCTTCATCGAGCGTCATTCCCTCACCACGTTCAAATTGTTCCATGGCGATGCGAATGTCACCAATCGATTCATCCCGTTCCTGCATCAGTCGCCAACGCTCATATAATTCATCGATCGTCAAACTGGCAGCCCCGTTGTGGACTTGTCCAAGGGCATATTCGTGAAAGTTGTCAATGAGTTCACGGGTTGCAAGCATGGGATTCTCCTTTCACAGCCAGAAGTGGCGTTGCACGAACTCGATGACGTCGCCGAACAGGACGTAGCCCAAACTGCGCTTGCCGCAGTTAATCTTCGCTTCGACCTCTGCACCGATGCGGCGGCTGGGAAGTGTGTTGGCATCGATGTCTGCGTAGACTTCGACGATGGTCCCCTCTTCCTCGGACTCATTGGTACGGGTGGCGATCTTCGCGACTTTGGCGTCGTAACTCGTCTCAACCGCGGTCGCGAGAACGTACTCGATCGGGAGCGTGCCGTCCTCTGACTGTTCAAGGGCCTTCAGCATGTGCCCCATCCGGTACTCGGGGACTTCCAGTTCGAGTTGCCAGTCGCCCTTATCGTCCATCACTTCCAGCAACACTTCCGCCCGACGAACCGGCCGGTTCTGGAGTTTCTCTTTGAGCTTGAACGTCGCCACGATTCCATCAATGGGAGACAGGACGGTGAGTTTTTCAATACGGTCTTGCAGGACACTCACCTTCTCTTTGGCAGCATTGACTTCAATCTCGGTGCGCAGTTCCTCGACTCGGTATCGCGCGATCTCTTCTTTGCTGCCTCGATTCAGGGCACTGTCAATCTGATACTTGATCGTGTTGTAAACCTTCTCCTTTTCGGCGACCTCATTCTGTGCTGTCACCAACTGCGCCCGCAATTCATCACTGACCAGTTGAACAAGTGGTTGTCCCTGCTTTACCTCCTGGCCACTTTCAACGAGCACCTCGTAGACATCTCCATCCCACGGAGCGAAGACGCTGTGCTGAACCACAGGCATCGTCTTGCCGATCCCTTCCACGCGATAGTCCCAGGGAACGAACGCCAGAGCAGTCCCAGCAACAGCGATGCCTGCGATCACGGCTAATGTGATCAACAGGTTGCGACCGCGGAACCAGCCGAAGAATCGTCCGATCGCCACCCACAGCCAGAGCAGGAAGATCTCCTGATGTCGGCGCGCGTTGTACAGAGACGCGGCCACATGGTCAGCAACGAGATCCGATCGCTCACGGAGAACGGGGAGCGGGCGGCTCTCGGAGAACTGCTCGACGACGAGACAACCGATCGGTTTGACCTTCTTCTTGCGAACGGGGGTGTGCGGGTCCTTCTCTTCCTTATGTGGGATCTCATCCTTGGGAAGTAGCGGAAGGAACAACGCCATCCGCGAGCGGCTCTCCTGGAGGAAGGTCGAAAGTGGCTTTTCGAGCTGGGGCGGGATCCCCTCAATCGCTCCGCGATAGACGAGAGGCTCGCCGACTCGGATGACCTGCTTGGCGACATTCCTCATCGAGTTGACGAGGTTGGCCCGGTGCTCCACATCGTCCTGGCCGCTGATGCCCCGCACCTTGATCCGCTTCCCCTCTTTGAGAACCAGACTGAGCCGGTCGCAACCGATGATGATCCGTCCGTCATTGACAGCGATCCCCGACACCTCCCGCACATTCAGCGAGCGCTGGAGTTCCAGTGTGAAGCGTTCAAATTTTTCCCAGAAGCCGGTTGGATCTTTGGGCTGTTGAGTTGCGAGCCGTTGCTGGTCGAGATATTTCGCACCGTAACCGCACCACTCCTCGACAAAGTGCAGCAGGTCCCGATGTCCGCCGGGAAGTTGATCGGAATCGAAGAACAACTCGACCCCACCGACCGATTTACCGCCGGACTGAATCGGACCAATCACGCGTGGGCGCTGGCCGCTGTCGATCGTCGCCTGGCCATTCAGCACGACGACCTTTCCCTCCTGCAAGGCACCACTCAGCTGTTGCAGTTCATTGGGTCCGACAGTGAGCTTGCCGTCCGGAGAGATATTCTTCAGCCCTTCGTCGCAGTAAGCCTGAAGGCGGCCTTCCTGCCCGACCATCCAGACAATCCCGGCCAGCAGCCGTTCTCCGTCGACTGCGGTGCCGAGGAGTTGACGAAAGAACCGATCGACCGGTGGCAGCGATTCGAGCAACCGGTCACCCGTGAGCCGTAGCTCGCCGAGGTTCTTACGGAGTGGGTCTTCCAGTTTCATAAGTTCTGGATGGCGAAGCCCGCTAAATTGAAGTTCCGGTGCCGAGAGATTCCAGATAGTATTCTGAGCGTAACTGCTTGCCTTGGAAAGGACAATGTCATGTTAACTTCCAAATATCGATTCGTCTTCGCCTGTCTGCTCATTCTGACTTTTGGGCAAATCAGGCAGGCAGATGCGGACGATCCGGTTTCGTCGACATTAGAAACGGTGACGCCTGAGCGATGTTCGATCAAGTTTGTCCGGAACAGCACTTACGCTACTGAGAGACCGGGGATCATTGATGAGTTGCCATTTCAGGAAGGAGACATCGTCCAGGCGGGCCAACTGATCGTGAAGCTGCGCGATGACGTCGCCCAGGCAAACCTGCGTCTCCGAGAAGCTCAGGCCGAAATGGATACGCCGATCGCGGTTGCTGAAAAGGAACGGGATGCGGCCAAGCTCGCTTACGAATCACAGGTTAAGGCAAACGAGATTCAGGCTCGGAGAGGGCTCGATCCTGCTTATCCACAGTCAGAGATCGATCGTCTCCGAATCATTTATGAAGCCCGAATAAAACAGATCGAACAAGCAGTCGACGAGTTTAATCTGGCTCCTCTGGCAAGAGACCAGGCAAAGGCGGAATTGGAAAGTTACTCGGTGCACGCCAAGTTCACCGGCCTCGTGACGCGGGTGCACAAGCATGTTGGCGAAGCCGTCAATCTGGGGGATGAGATCATCACGATCATCGATCCCACACGGGTCCGTGTCGAAGGCAAGCTGTCCTACGGGGATGCCCGCCGAATCCAGGTCGGCGATCCCGTGCGCATTCAACTCGATCTCGGACGACTCGACGAAGCTCGTGGCAGGGATCTGCGGACGAGGGAATTCGTCAACTCTAGAGAAGACGCGTCTCCCCGTGAGACGTTGCCAGAGGAACAAGAAGTCTTTGCCGGTTTCGTGGGCTTTATCGGTGTCACGACAGGAGACGATCAGGGCCTGCTTGACCAATTTCGCATCTGGGCAGAGGTCGAGAACCGCGACAACATTCTCCTCGAAGGTCTGCCGGCAAAGATGATTATTCAGTGTGGATCGAAGTGATCCACCCGACCAATCACGATCGGGGTGCTGAGATGAGGTCACAAGATGGCGATTATTCTCCAGTCCTGACAGACAAGTGACGCGACTCTCCTGCTTCAGGGCTTTAACTTCGAGTTCCTGGGAGTAGACGGGGCGTCTCCCTCGCGGCACACTGGAACTTATGCAGCACACGACCGCGGCTCCTTCGATGCGTCCTTCGTCTCAACGGCCAGTTCCGTTGCGGACCCGTGAGGACATTATCGTCGAAGAGGTTCGCTACAAGGGCATTCCCTTTCCGGTCGTCAAAGATCCCTGCGGGCTGAAGTACTATCGGTTGCAGCCTGAGCAGTATGCGGCCCTCAATCTGCTGGACGGTCAGCGCAGCCTGGACGAAGTTCGTGACGAGCTACAACTGCAGTTTCCGGCAACTCCATTCACACTCCGGTCGGTTCAGCAACTCATTCAGGATCTGCATGAGAAGGGGCTGTTGATGTCCGAGCGGCCCGGCGGGGCGATCGGCCTGTTGCATCAACGGCGCGAACGGAAGTGGAAAGAGTTCTGGAACGTCGTCCGCAACCCGCTGTATATCCGGCTGCCTGGCTGGGACCCCGAGCGGTTCCTGCAGGTGATGTACCCGTTTATTCGGTGGGTGTTTCACCCGCTGGCCGTGATGTGCATTCTGACACTCGTGTTTTCATCGTGGATGTTTCTCGCGATGCGATTCGACGATGTGCGGAGCAAGCTGCCCGAGTTCCAGCAGTTCTTCGGCTGGCCCAACCTGATGTATCTCTGGGCGACGCTGGCCTTCGCCAAGATCATGCACGAGTTCGGGCATGCATTCTCCTGTAAACATTTCGGCGGAGAATGTCACGGCATCGGGGTGATGCTTCTTGTGTTTAGTCCCACGCTGTATTGTGACGTCACTGACTCCTGGATGCTCAAGAACAAGTGGCAGCGAATCTTCATCGGTGCT
>JAGQQG010000168.1 GCA_020426325.1 Planctomycetaceae bacterium
TGTGCTGGCTGGGACGAAGCCGTCCTCGACGGCATCTACGCAGCATTCCAAGCCGCTTGAACGTGCGATTGCCGTGCGATTTCTGGCAGCCTGTAGCGAAGGTAGTAGTCGTAAGAATTGCGACATGAACAAGTCGTAGGGTCATGAAATTAGATATCTCCGTGAATTGACGTTACTCCAACACTTCGTCGTGACTCAAGGTCGATTCGTCGATTGGTGTATGTGTGAATGTTGAACCCTCAGTTGGGATCTCTTAGCCAAGAATCTCGTCCAGCGGACGGTGTACTTCAGGCTTCGCCCAATCGCAGCAGGAGTTCGTCTGTAGTGAGCCCCGGTCCGTCGCTGACCGCTGTCTCGAACTCCGGCTGACTCATCGGTGGAATCCATGAATCCTCGTAGGGCGGACTCATCACAGGCGAGAATAGCCCGAGCACTTGACCGCTGTCGTTGACGATCTCAACCGGCTGAGTAAGTTCACCCAACTGAGCGATCGTTGAGGGATCAAATGTGATTTGCGTCATGGCTCTAAAAATCCTAACGGGTCGGAACCTACAACCTAAATCGTATCACTCACATGGAATCTGCGACAACGGCAGCTTGTCATGAAAGGAATGAACCGCAGAGGGCGCGGAGATCGCAGAGTTCTTGTGTTGACCTTTCCTCTGCGCTCTCCGCGTCCTCTGCGGTTGACTACTCACTGGCTCGATTGCGGAGCTGCTCGTGTTTGGTTGCTGCGTAAATCAAACGGCATGCATCGCCGCGAGTGATTGGCTCTTTGGGGTCGATGCTCAGCTGAGTGAGCAATCGCTGTATCTTCGATTGATTTGGCTCAGTGTCAGGGAGGGACGTGGTCAGACTCTTCGCGAACTCGCCAGCCGTCACGATGTCCCCGTTGGCTTGCTCGGCTCGTTGGCGCATGATCGCAGCGTCGGTGGGTGATGTGATGCCATCGCGAATGTGTTGTTGGAAGAGATCGGCCCAGACTTTGGCCAGCGGTGCGGTTAACGGTTCGTCGGGTCGTGCTTCGTATGTGCCGAAGTAGCCTTGGGTGCCGAGGTATTGGATGGCCGGGTACCAGTCAGCATCTGTGTGGCCTTCGATGTCGTTGAAGAATGAGAGCATCACGCGGCGGTCAGCCAGCTGTCGCACGAGTTCGTCTGCGTTGATTTGTGCGGGTGTAATTTGCTGATGGTTAGCGAGGACGACCGCGTGGGCGGCTGCCTCGCAGATGCTCATCCAGGTCGGTTCGAGGCGGATGGTGCCCCAGCCGACGTGGGTCGAGGAGAGACAGAGCGGCACGAGCAGGTTGTCGAGGTTTTCCGGTAGCAGTGTCTGGTACGGGACCTGTCCGGGAAACGTCTGATTCTTGAGCATGACCATGCCTTCCTGCTCGCTGCCCGGCACATCACGGGGAGTGCAGGCGTGCGAGTCGAGGAACCATTCGGTGATGCTGATGCTAGTATGATGCACGGGCGCTCGTTCCAGACCGGGAGCGAGCCGAGCGTCATGTTCGGTGAACACGGCTCGTCCTCGAATGCGGCGAGTCTCGCGGGCATAGATCTCGTACGGCATGTGACCGTTGTCGGCGAACTCATCTTGTGGCAGCCCATATTCGAGCCATTCCTTGCGGATTGCCTCCGGGACGGACGGATCATGCTGACGGAAGTAGAGCAAGGCGAGCGTTGCGTCACGGTGCAGTTGAGTGACGTCGCGTCGTGTCTGCCAGTCCCCGTCGACATACGGGTCCTGCTGACCGATCAGCTTGGGGAGATTGAGCCCGAATTTCTGGTTCGGCATGCTCAGTCCCGGACGCTCGGGGTTGCCGTGGCCGAAGGTTCGAAGCAACTCTGGATCGTATTCAGTGGGCTTGTCGATGGGCACGCGATTGTCCGGATCTCTGGTGACAATCGTCCGCATGTTGTATCCCTGCACCGAGGGATCTGCGGCTCCCGTGCTGGCCGCTTCGATCGTCTCGAACCATTGCTGATAGCGATACAGGTTGAGGCGACGTGCCGGGCCAAGGAGCTCTTCCGGTACATCGGCTGGCGGCCAGGAGACTTCCCGCATGTAGATCAGGCCCGCATGCGGTTCATTGAACTCGGCACGAGCTTCTCGGCCCACGCGATACGGAACACCCGCGACCGCTGCCAGATCTGCTTCGTATGAACAGTCTGCGAACACGTCGGCTGAGATGATTTGTTGTTTTTCGCCATCCATCTTTTGAAAGGTCACCGAGGCGAGAAGTGACCCGTTACGTTCCGCTGAAATTGGGTAGTAACCCGTGACAATGGTGATCCGTGGCTCAGCGTGTAGCAGGTCATTGATCAGACGTTCAGCGACGTGAGCCTCGTATCGTGTTTTGGGATGCCCCGGTTGCGCCGCCTGATATTGCGGGGAGTCGGCTCCGTAGGTGTCTCGGTAGTGGTCATAGATCCGCTGACGCAGTTCGTCATACAGTGGATCCCGACGTCCGTTGTAGAGGGTGTCCATCGTGCTCAGCCCGTTAGTCAGCATGCCTCCCAGATGTTCTGTGTGACTGACCAGCAACACATCGAGCCCCTCACGGGCAGCGCGGACGGCACAGGCGACGCCTCCGGGGGTGGCGCCGTAGACGACCAGTTCATGATGCCCGTTCGCGTCGTCTGAGCAAACAACAGCAGCACCTGCATGCATCGCGATAATCATCGCGAGGAGTTGTGCCGAAAACATCATCGTTCGTTGGTTCATCATCGCTCCCCGTTCTGCAGAGTGTCGGTCATGAAATGACGAAATTCTTCTGAGTCTGCCTGAACAGTGATATCATAGAGAAGTCACTTGAAGAAACCGGCAGCTCCACTGTGAGGCCGACTTCTCTGACGACGCGCAACCAGGACGGAATGGTGCAGAGAGCGATGAGATCGCTGTTGGCCCTCCGCGAGCATGCTTGCCGAGGGCGGTCGCGTTGACTTGGTGGCCACTCTGCCCGATGAATCGGCGTGGGCGGAGCGAAGATTGCAATCACAGACGAGTCAGCCGGCCTGGCCGATCAGCCGCAGTGATGTCGACGCCCTCCCTCTCGGACCGGCCGGTCCACTTCTTTTTTTGGTGTCGTTGCTTCATTCGAGACCATCGAACACACCGCTGAGACTGACACGAGACGAGTCACGGCCGATGACAGCTGAGGTCGTGAAACGTGCCCGCTATTTGATGAGTCTTGCCTCGCACAATCGACGATGGATCAGTCTGCGCTCACTGCGAGTTTTTGCAGCGTCTCCAGGTCGACAAATTCGAGTGCAGAGACATGCGTCGCTTCGAGGACGACCGGAGCGGCATGACCTGCTTCGTAGGCTTGCTTCCAGCGCTCGACGCACACGCACCAGCGGTCGCCCGGTTGCAGGCCGGGAAAGCCCCATTCGGGAACGGGGGTCGAAAGGTCATTCCCCGCTCGTTGGGAGAAATCGAGGAAATCGGCTGTCACCTCGGTACAAACGAGATGCAGCCCCATGTCATCCCGTCCCGTGTTGCAACAGCCGTCACGGTAGAAGCCTGTCATCGGGTCAGTCGAACAAGCCTGTAGTTCCGTTCCGAGCACGTTCTTGGCACCCATCTTAGTTTCTCACATGACGAAGTGTGCGCTGGTGTTCCTCATCAACATGAGATTACGCAGGAGCGGTGATTGAAGACAACTGTAGGGCTGATCGAGGCTGACGACTCGATCCATGAAGCCGCTCAGTTAAACTGGGAAGACTATTCCAACAATCGCCGGACTGATTTTGTGCGAGATTCAAAACTCTTCGTCAGGAACAAAGTTGGCACCTTGTCTGTCTTTCCCACGCGGCGTTAGGATAGTGAAGCAAGCTCGTCCGAGATCCGTGTCACAGAGGATGGCTGTTCACGAGTCGTTTTGCCCAAACAGTTCCCATCCATAACCTGATTGAGTTGATAATGATGCGTGATCCCGAGGGTGTTCGCGCAGGAAGCCCGTCCGTGACCCCGCAACACATTCGGGCACGGATGTTCACGTTCGTCATGATGGCGATGGGAGTCTGGCTTGCGCCGATCATTTGTCTGGCCGATGCGACCGATGACTACAATCTCGCATTACAGCTCTACAAGGCCGAGCAATGGCAGCCTGCGTCTGACAGTCTGATCGCCTTCCTGAAGGCTAACCCGGATCACGAAAAGGCACCGAATGCCCAGCTCTACCTCGGGCAGGCGCTCGTGCACCTGCGAAAGTTCACGGAGGCTCGCCCGGTGTTCCGGGACTTCGTTCGCAGATACAGCGATCATCGGGACATTGATCTGGCGAGATATCGGACCGCAGAGTGCAGTTACTTCGTCGACGACTTCCCGACCGCTCGCAAGGAGTTTCGTGAGTTTCTCGATAAAGCCCCCCCCGATCACACCCTAACCAAATGGGCGTTGCTCTATCTCGGGGAAACGGAACTTCGTCTGGAGAACATGCGGGATGCTGCGGACGCTTTCGAGCAACTGCAGAATCAGTTCGGGGATTCGCCACTCAACGAAGATGCACGTTTTGGTCTGGCGCGGGCGTACGAAGCACTGGATCGAAAACAGGACGCAATCAGTCTGTATCGTCAACTGGCGGAAAATGCTCAAGGGGCCCGCGCGGCTGACGCTCAGTTCAATCTCTCTGCGAGATTGTTCGAAGATCAGCAGTTTGAGGAGGCGGCGTCTTCCTTTGACACGGTCGTCGCGAGGTTCCCGGAAAGCGGTCTCGCCCCACTGGCTCAATTGAACGCGGGTTTCTCACGCTACCATCTGGGGGATCTCCCCGCCGCGATCGAATCGTTCGCCAAGGTGCAGGACGATGCAAAATACGGGACCACCGCTCAATACTGGATCGGCCTGAGTCAGAAGTCGCTGGGCCAGTTCGACCAGGCGGCAGAGACACTCCTGGCTCTGTACCACAAGGATGAGAATCAGCCCCTCGCAGAGAGCATGCTCTTCCACGCTGCGGACAGCAAGTTGGGAGCAAAAGCGTACGACGAATCAATGCCGTTGTTTCTCACCGTCGCTGACAAGTGGCCGACGGGCGACCTTGCAGACGATGCGTTGCACTCCGCGGTCGAGGCGGCATTACTCGCGGGCAAAGTGAATGAGGCCGAGCAGATCCGCAGGCGGTTTGTCGAACAGTTCCCTGCGAGCGGCCTGCAGATCCCCATGGAACTGTTACACGGTCGTGTTCTGCTGGCACGAGGTGACGAGCTTGCTGCAGAAGGAACGGAAGCTTCCGTTGAGAAATCCCGGCAGGCTTATCAACTGGCCGCTGACACACTTCAGAAAGTTCTCAACGAGTCGACCATTCCCCAGACGCAAACGATGGCCCGTCTACAACTCGCACGGGCCTACGATCGTCTGGAAGACTATGAGCAGTTAGTCAAAGTGCTTGATCCGCTGGCTTCTGAGACCGCGAACGGAGAAGCGAGCGAGGATCATCTGCGAGCTTTGGTCATGCAGAGTAACGGCTGGTTGGCCCTCAAGAACTTCGACCGCACCCTGGAGTCAGCCCGGCGATACCTCTCGCAACGTCCCCAGGGAGACGATGCGGGAGAAGCAATGGCAAATGTCGCCCTCGCATTGGCCAACATCGGAGAATGGGCCGAGGCAACCGAGACGCTCAATCGACTGCGGGAAGCCAACGTCCCACAACTGGCGAGTCGCATCACGTACGAAGTTGCCGAGCTGGCCTATGATGCGGGCCGCTTTGAGCCGGCGGCTGTGATGTACGATGCGGTCGTTCAGCAAGGGGCGGACAACGAGTTCTTTGTGCCCTCCGTCTCGGGCTATGCCTACAGCCTGCATAACCGGGGGATTGCGGAGTTGGAGGCTGCGAAGGAACTGAAGGAAGAGGGCGAGGGGATCGACGGAGCGAGCAGCCTCAAGGATGCGGTCAAACTGCTGGAGCAGGCAGCAGGTGCGTTTGCTCAGTTGCGAGAATTGGCAGCCGGCAAGGACGACCCGGCCGTCGAAGCCAATGCGGCCTACATGCAGGGGTTGTCGCTCCGACTGGCAAAGCTCAGCCAGCAGGCAGTCGATGTTTTCCTGCCTGCGATGACACGCTTCGCGCTCTCAGCCGAGGTGACCTCCCCAACCGAGCAACAGTTCACTCTAGGGATGACTGCGTTTCGCATGGCGCGAGACGCAGCACGCACCTTCACCGAAATGGGAAACACCGACGAAGCCGACAAGGCTTATGAAACGGCCTATCAGCAACTCAAACTGCAGCCGGTCGAACGTCAACAGGACCTCGATGTACTCATCAACGAGTGGGCTCTGTTGCACTATGGCAAGGACTACGATCGATCGGCCGAACTGTTCGCCCTGCTGATTGAAGAGCGACCCGAGAGTGAATGGGCCGATGATGCCCGGTATCTGATTGCGGAAAACGACTTCTTTTCGGAACGATGGGAACCGGCACGCGATGCTTTCCTTGCGATCATTCAATCGGATTCCACGGATGACTTCGTCCGCAAGAAGGCGCTCACGCTTCTGGTGGACTCGGCGGCTCAGTTGGACGATTGGGAAACAGTCAAGTCGACCGCCGAGACGCTGCGAAATACCTACCCGGATGACAAAGAGCGTTACTACGCCGAGTATCGAATTGGCGAGTCTGCCTTACGCACCGGGAACAATGAGGTTGCAGAGGCGGTCCTGTCAGCTGTCCTCGAACATCGCGATGCCCCGGAACTGGCAGATGCCAACTGGCTCCCCAGTGCGTGGCATCTGCTGGCTGAGGCACAGCTGGCATTGAAGAAGTCTGGTGCAGTCGATCAAACCGTCACGTTGTTCAAACAGGAGAACCCGGAGTCTCCTTATACCTATCAGTTCGATGACGTCCTCGGACGTCGCTTCAAAAATAAAGCCCAGTTCGATGAGGCGCGGCACGCGTTCCAGGCAGTCATCGATTCGAAAGATGGCCAAGGGACGGAAACCGCCGCCAAGGCCCAGTTCTTTATCGGTGAAACGTGGTTGACGCAGGCCATTGCCATCAAGGACGATGCGGAGAAGGCACGTCGGGCCTATGAAGAAGCATTCCTGGCTTACTACCGGGTGCTCCTCTACGATTTCCCCCAGTGGCGGGCGCCCGCATTGTTGCAGGCAGGTCAGTGTGATGAGGCCCTGCAACGATGGGACGGAGCGAAGAAGAGTTACCAACAACTGCTGACCGAGTACCCTGAGACCGAGTATGCCAAGCAGGCAAGCCCACGGCTGGAAGACCTCCTCCAACGATTCCCCGAAACGAAAACCCCCTGAAGTGGCTTCGATCGCTCGATCTGGAGAGAGCCCTGCACTGATGTTGACTCGGCTACCCATTCCTGCCCGGACCTTGCTGGCAAGTTGTTTCATTGCGCTGGTACTGGTGTTCTCACCGTGGATGATCCAGCACGGCATCGCACAGCCTTCCGGCGAACCAACTCCGATCGAGACACAGTCTGGTGACGGTTCAATCGCTGCCGACTTCGCTCCCCCCGCCGGCGGTGCCCGCGCGGGAGTCTTACCGACAAACCTGATCGAGATCGCACAGGCACTTGGCGGATGGCTGGTCCCCTTTCTCATCGCCACGTTGATCGCACTCTGGTTCAGCACCGAAAGGCTTGTCGTCCTGCGACGTGGACGGGTGATCCCCAAGCCGTTCGTCGAGCGATTCCTCAGTCACCTGCAGGACCGGACCATCAGCAAGGATGAGGCACTTCAAGTCTGCGAAGAGAACGGCAGCCCGGTTGCGATGGTCTTTGCTCACGGAGTCCGCAAATGGGGCAAGCCCAGCGTCGAGGTTGAGCAGGCGATCATTGACGGCGGCGAAAGACAGGTCGCCTCCCTGCGGTCACACCTGCGGGTGATCAACGGCGTGGCAACCGTCACCCCTCTGCTCGGACTGCTCGGCACCGTCTGGGGCATGATCGACGCCTTCAACGCGACTGCCATCGAGGGAGCGATGGGGAACACGACCGTGCTCGCATCCGGCATCGCCCTCGCCCTGCTCACGACCGCAGCCGGTCTGATCGTCGCCATCCCTTCACTGATCATCTACATGTACCTCTCCGGTCGTGTCGACAGTCTGGTGATGGACATGGACGACCTGTCCCAATCGGTGGTCCACGCGATCTCCGCCGAAGCCCTCGCCGAACGCGGCCCCCGCAAGGGCAAAGCCACGTCGTAGTCAACAGGCTGAGCTTTGCCGTGATGCGAGTATCCTGTCGCTATTCGGGGTCGTGACTCCCTACAATTCCGGCATGACAGATGTCCAGAATGACAAATCCCCCTCAGATCCCCGGGAGAAGGTGAAGTCCTTTCCCACGACGCCTGGCGTGTATCTGATGAAGGATGCATTGCAGCGGGTGATTTATGTGGGGAAGGCGGTCAACCTGCGCAGCCGGGCGTCGAGTTACTTTGGGGCACAGGCGGCTGTCGATCGGCGGACGGCGGACCTCGTCACCGAGATTGCGGACCTCGACTGCATCGAGACGGACTCCGAGGTCGATGCAGTCCTGCTGGAGGCGCGGCTGATCAAGGACATTCAGCCCAGGTTCAATCAGGAACTCAAAGACGACAAGACGTTCCCGTACTTGCAGATCACCACCAACGAGGACTTTCCACGCGTCGAGTTCACCCGGACTCCATCCTCGAAAGGGGTCAAGCTGTACGGGCCGTTCACGTCTGCCGGGCAGTTGCGGGGCACGATTGCGGTGCTGCAGAAGATCTTCAAGTTCCGCACCTGTTCACTCGACATCGACGAGACTGACGAGAAGTGGCGATGGTTCCGCCCGTGCCTGCTGGCCAGCATCAACCAGTGCACGGCTCCGTGCAATCTGCGGATCAGTCAGGAGGATTACAAGGATGACATTCGCCGTCTGCGGATGTTTCTCGACGGCAAGAAGGACCGGCTGCTGAAAGAACTGCACAAGGAGATGCAGGCCGCCTCCCAGGACTTGAAGTTCGAGAAGGCCGCCCGTATTCGCGATGAGATTAAGGCCTTGGAAAGCCTGAACCTGCGGGGTAATCTTGAAGAACACGTGCAGCCGGAGGTGTTCTACATCGACCCCAAGAAGGGTCTCAAAGGGCTGAAGCAGGTGTTCGGGCTGGACGAACAGCCTCGCGTCATCGAGGGAGTGGACATCGCCCATCTGCAGGGCCAGGAGACGGTTGCGAGTCTGGTGCAGTTCATCGACGGCTTACCGTTCAAGCATGGCTACAAGCGATACAAGATCCGCACCGTCTCGGGAATCGACGACTTCGCGAGCATGCGGGAAGTCATCAGTCGCCGGTTTCGCCGCCTGCAGGCCGAAGGGACAGCGTTCCCGGATGTCCTGCTGATCGATGGCGGCAAGGGTCAATTGAACGCGGTCATGGAAGCCTTCCGCGCGATCGAGATCAGCCCGCCGTTCGTGCTCTCACTCGCCAAGCGAGAGGAAGAGGTCTTTCTCCCCGGCCAGTCAGAACCGAAGAAGCTGAGCCGTCACAGCTACTCACTCAGACTGCTGCAATACGTGCGCGACGAAGCTCACCGGTTTGCACAAGCGTATCACCACACTCTGAGACGAAAAGCGACGTTTGACGAGTGAGCGATCAAGTGCTTCACGCCGCCGTAGTTTCCATCTGGTCTTCCGCTCGCCGTTTGCGTCGGCGATAGGCAATCAGACTGGCACAACCGGCTCCGAAGAGGGCGATTGTCGTGGGCTCAGGAACACCCGTGACGGAGGCATTCAGGATGTAGAAGTCTCCCACATCGGGAGCGTCGCCGATGATCCCACCGGGGGCGCCGATCGAACCGGTCTCAGCGACGCCGATGATGTATGTGCCAGCGGACGCGAAGGTGTAATCGATGTAGGGGTCGGAACGCGTCATGCTGCCTGCGTCGACCGGATCGGCCAACGGGATATTGTCATTCTGAGCGAGCAACGTTCCGTCAGCCGCGTACAGAAACAGCATAGGATCGAACGTTCCGAACATGCCGAAGGGAAACGTGAAATCAATGTCGAAGATCCCTCGAAACCCGGGCTCGTACACGGTGAAGGAGTAGTAATCGAATGTCCCGTCACCAGTCCCCGAGATTGTTGCATGCGGGATCAGCGTGCTGTCTGTAATGTTGCTGTCGGCATCGTATGAGAACTTGAAGTCGATGTTCTGAGCGGTTGCCAGAGTGTTGTTCGGTTCGACTTCAGTC
>JAGQQG010000169.1 GCA_020426325.1 Planctomycetaceae bacterium
CACCACGGTCCGGATCACCGCGATTAACGTGCCCGGTCTGGAACTCGTTGAGTCCAAGTCGGACGATGCCTGAATCATCGTTTCGCAATTGACGGTCAATTCTCATGACCTCAGCGGATGCGCCTATTGTTATCGGTCTTGGTGAATTGCTCTGGGATGTCTTTCCGGATTCACGACGACCCGGGGGCGCACCGTCGAACGTCGCGTTTCAAGCATCTCAGCTGGGCCTCACAGGCATCGTCGCCTCACGAGTCGGCCAGGACGAACCGGGGGATGAACTGCTGTCATTCCTCAAAGCCCGGGGACTTGACACCTCGCTCATACAGCGCGATGCCTCGCGCGAAACAGGACGAGTCACCGTCGACATGTCCGACGGTGGACATCCCGACTACGTGATCCACGAGAACGTTGCCTGGGACTATCTGGAGCCGACAAGCAAACTCATTGACACCGCTCGCTCCGCATCGGCCATCTGTTTCGGTACGTTGGCGCAGAGATCACCGGTCACACGGGAAACGATCCATGAAGTGCTTGACGCTGCTTGCGACGACTGTCTGATCGTCTATGACGTCAACCTCCGTCAACACTGGTACGATCGCGAGTGGATCGATCGCTCAATACAGCATGCATCCGTTCTCAAGCTGAACCGGGACGAAGCTGAAGTCATTGGCGATCTGCTCGACATCACCACGGACCCACTCGATGCGTTCGCGATGGATCTCCATGAACATTATGGAATCGATCTGGTCTGCGTGACACGGGCAGAAGAGGGTTGCTGGTTATGGACATCGTTTGAGGAGGTCGATTTGCCCGGAACACCGATTGATGTCGTGGACGCCGTCGGAGCGGGAGATGCCTTCTCCGCAGCCTTGATCGCCTCCCGCCTGTGGGGATGGTCGCTGCGTCAGTCTGCCGAATTCGCCAATGCCGTGGGAGGCCTGGTCGCTTCCCGGAGCGGAGCTATGCCAGCCCTCTCGAAAGAGTTCGCCGAGCTGAAGGCATCAATCGGCTGATGCGATTTGTTGCTCGGCAACCTGGATGGCTTTCAGCAGTCCCTTCGCTTTGTTCAGGGTTTCCTGATACTCGGCCGCAGGGACGCTGTCGGCGACGATTCCGGCTCCTGCCTGTACGTAGACGGTTTGCCCCTGCATCACGAGCGTTCGCAGGGCAATGCACGTATCCATGTTCCCGGTGAAATCGATGTACCCCACCGCCCCTGCGTAGGGGCCTCGGCGGTGATGCTCGAATTCATCGATGATCTCCATGGCGCGAACCTTCGGAGCGCCAGAGACCGTCCCCGCTGGAAGACCAGCTCGCAACGCGTCGAGAGCCGTCACACCCTCACGTAACTGTCCGGTCACATTGGACGTAATGTGCATCACATGGCTGTATCGCTCGACGACCATGACATCACTCAGCTCGACCGAGCCATATTGCGAAACCCGTCCAACATCGTTGCGTGCGAGGTCGATGAGCATCACATGCTCTGCACGCTCCTTCGGATCAGCGAGCAATTCCTCCGCAAGCGCCAGATCTTCAGCAGGCGTGCGACCTCGCTGACGCGTCCCTGCCAACGGACGAATGGTCGTCACTCCATCTTCAACCCGCACCATGATCTCGGGAGAACTTCCCACGAGAGAGACCGATGGCGAGCGCAGTAGGAACATGAACGGGCTGGGATTGACGACGCGCAAAGCGCGATAGATGTCGAGCGGTTGAGCGGTTGTTTCCAGTTGAAGGCGCTGACTGAGGACCACCTGAAAGATGTCCCCTGCCCGGATGTACTCTTTGCAGCTCTCGACGGCCGACTCAAATTCCTCCTGCGTGAAGTCGGATGTCCAAGAAAGAGTGGGCTCACCGGTCAGCGAGATGTCGCGAGGCGTGAGATCGACGGTGGGAGCCTGCAGCCGGTCGCATAGCTCATCGATTCGCCCGCAGGCCTGCTGATAGGCAGCCTCAAGATCGCCCGTGTCAGTCCGGACATGCGCGACCACAAGTACAACTTTGCGAATGTGATCGAAGACGACCATCAGGTCGTAAAGTGCAAAAGCGAGGTCAGGCAGCTGACGGTCATCATCAGGCGCATTAGGCAGATGTTCGGTGTAGCGAACCGTGTCGTACCCAGCATAGCCGACCGCACCTCCACAGAACCGCGGAAGTTCGGGAAGATGAGCAGCCGGGTACTGATCAAGGAGTGATTGCAACTCTTCCAATGGGTCTTCGACAGACCGCCCAGACGATTGCCCATCGGTCATGACCGTGACGTCTGAACCTCGTGCTTCGATCTGCAGGAACGGGTCTGATCCTAGGAAACTGTAGCGGCCGATCCGTTCACCCCCCACGACACTCTCGAACAGGAATGTGTGGTCTTCCTCGCCCAGTTTTCGATAGGCGGAGACCGGCGTGAGCGTGTCACTGAGAATCTGCCGGTAAACCGGGACCAGGCGGACATCGTTCGCCAGTTGTTTGACAGTCGCGAAATCGGGGGAGTGTGACATTGGAATTGAATACCGATTGTGCGACCTATCTAAAATCGCGATTGGTGGTTACGTCGGACATCGCTGAAGAGAAGGTGGTTGACACGTTTTCCCCCCCTCATAGAATACGGACCGCGAGAGTCGTCGCAAGTTCCACATGGATCAGGCAGCAATTGTTGTGTGGGACCCCTGCAAATTGCAAAGGTTCGCTGCCTGTCGACTCACGTGGCTCGACTTCCAAAGTCCAGCTGTCCAGTATCACAGGCACCCGGTATCTTCAATGCGAAAATGCTCCCGTTGCTCCAAGCCGGCGACCCTGCATATCACCGAACTGAAAGATGGTGATGTGCATGCGCTCCACTTGTGCGAAGCATGTGCTCAGGATTATTTGAGCAATGTGGAGGCCGGCCAAGCCAGCGACGACCCGGAAGAGTTGTTCAAGGAACACATTGAGAACTCGATTGAGGATCTGCACGACGTCGACCAATCGAGTTGTCCGAACTGTGGCATCACTTTCAAGGAGTTTCGCAGTCAGGGACGCTTGGGGTGCCCGCAGTGCTATCTGGCCTTCGAGAACGAACTGCTCCCCTTGCTGGAGAACATTCATGGGGAAACCCAGCATACGGGTAAACTCCCTCAGCGGGCACCGGAAGCCAGCCGCCGTCAGTTTGAATTGATCAAGCTCCGCAACCGACTGCGATCAGCGGTCGATGCGGAGTCTTACGAAGAGGCCGCCAAACTGCGGGATGAAATCCAGACATTAGAATCCGCACTTGGCGAAGAGGGGGAGGACTAGGTGGACCGATGGACCTGAAATCACTCACGCAGACGAGTGGAGAGTGGCTGAGGGGCACGGGTCCGGAATCGGATATCGTGGTGTCCAGCCGCATCCGCCTTGCCCGCAATCTGGCTCAGTTCCCCTTCCTCAGTCGGGCCGATGACCGTGTCCGCACAGAGACCGAGGAGCTGCTGCAAGGGCCCATTTCGTCCTTACCGATCAAAGGGAAGGTGACGTATTTCGACGTCAATGCCCTGGAAGCCCTTGATCGTCAGTTCCTGGTCGAACGACAGTTAATCAGCCGCGAGCTTGCAGAATCACATGGTTCTCGTGGTGTGGGGGTCGGGCCGGAAGAGAACATCAGCCTGATGATCAACGAGGAGGATCATCTCCGTTTGCAGGTGCTCCGCAGCGGCCTGGCTCTCGACGACTGTTGGGAAGAGATCAATCGCATTGATGATGCTCTCGAAGAGCAGGTCGCCTTCGCGTTCAGCGAACAACTCGGATACCTCACGGCCTGCCCGACGAATGTAGGGACAGGGATTCGCGTGAGTGCGATGCTTCACCTGCCCGCCCTGGCACTGACGAAGGAAATTCAGAAGGTCTTCCAGGCCATGCAGAAGATGCGTCTGGCCGTTCGCGGACTGTACGGCGAAGGCTCGCAGGCGATGGGCGACTTTTATCAGTTCTCGAATCAGGTCACGCTGGGACCGTCCGAACAGCAACTGATCGATAAACTCAAGGAGGTCATCGACGGCATCATCAAGTACGAACGCCGCGTGCGTGACGAATTAGTGGTCAAGAACCGGCAGCGGCTGCACGACCAGGTTGCTCGTGCTCACGGAATTCTCAGCAGCGCACAGACCATCACCTCCGAGGAGACCATGCACCTGCTTTCAAGCGTACGGATGGGAATCAACCTGGGGCTGGTCGACGGCCTGGAAATCCCCACGGTCAATGAGTTGTTCATTCAAACGCAGCCAGCCCATCTGCAGAAGCTGCGAAATGAGAAACTCGAATCGTCGGAGCGGAATGTGGCCCGAGCGGCATACATCCGAAAACGCCTCGGCGACAGCTCACACGAGCACAACTGAGCAAAGTCAATGACTCTCATCTTTGCACTTTGCAGTAGTGGGAATGATTCGCTGGAAAATTGAGGTGAGATTCAACCAGATGCCGTACGAAGGTTGCCCCGTTGCGTTCCACCGTTTCAGTGCCGACCGTCTGAAACCCCAATTTGAGAAAGAGTGGCAGACTGAACTCTGACGCTTCTGCATGAAGGCGGTTGATCCCTGCCCGGTTGGCATAATCCAACACATAATCGACCAGCTGTGTGCCAATGCCTTGCCGTTGCCGATCGCCTCGCAGATAGAGGGAGGCGATATGCCCGTTTGCTTCGATACCGCAGAAGCCCACCGGGCCCGACTCATCGATCGCGATGTACGTTGTCGGCTTGAGGATGAACTCTTGAAACCGCTCTCGGTCAGATGCAGATGCCGCCCAGCTGTCGACTTGCCTCGGCGTGTATCCTCGGGGACCGGCTGATCGCACTGAATCCACAAAGAGCTCCGCGAGCTCGTCCACATCGTCCGCAGTTGCGATGCAAATGTTCAATCGCATACCGAGAGGTTAATTGATCTCGATCAACTCGACGAGGAAGTGCAAGGTGGCGTTCGGAGGGATCGATCCGGGGGCTCCTGCTGCGCCGTACCCGAGATCGCTGGGAATCTCCAGTTCGATCATTCCTCCTTTGCTGACCAGTTGCATGCCTTCGGTCCAGCCCTTGATGACCCTGTTCAACGGAAAGGAAATCGTCTCTCCACGTCCATAGGAACTATCGAACTCCGTCTCGTCATCGAGCCATCCCTTGTAGTGGACGGTGACCGTATCGGTTGCTTTGGGTTGTTTGCCGTCTCCCTTGCGGCGAATTCGGTACTTCAACCCGGACTCCGTTGTTGTGAATTCCTCTGGAGCGTCCGCGTCCACCGGTCCGGGTTTGGGGGGCGGGATAACCTCCAACAGTTCCACGAGGAAGTGCAGCGTCGCATTGGGGGGAACGGCTCTCCCGGAACCCCGGGCACCATAGCCAAGCTCGCTGGGAATCTCCAACTCGATCATGCCTCCTTCGCCGACCAGTTGCATCCCTTCCGTCCAACCCGGGATGACACCCATCAAAGGAAAGGAAATCGGTTCGCCCCGCTTGTAGGAGCTGTCAAACTCCGTCTCATCATCGAGCCATCCTTTGTAGTGAACCGAAACCTTGTCGGTGGCCTCCGGCTTCGGTCCGTCTCCCTCGCGCAGGACACGGTATTTCAGGCCGGATTCGGTCTGAATGAACTCCTCGGGAGCATCCTTGACTTGCGGGCTGGGCTTCTCTTCGACGGGGTTGCTCATCGGTCTGTTGCATCCAGGCATCGCAAACAGAACGACCAAAAACAGATAAAATCTGACAGGGCGGAATGTCACGAGGACCGGCTTTCTTTCAAAACGGGACGGAAGGTGAAGAACACTGCGACAGAAATGGAAGCTATTCCACTTCCAGCAACTCGACAATAAAGTGCAGTGTGGCGTTGGGGGGAATCTTCGGCGGGCTGCCTGATGCACCATAACCGAGATTCCCCGGGATTTCGAGTTCGATCATCCCCCCTTCGCGAACATATTGCAGCCCCTCGGTCCACCCGGGTACGACGTTCAGCAACGGGAATGATGCCGGCTCGCCGCGCTTGTAGGAACTGTCAAACACCGTGTCATTATCGAGCCAGCCCTTGTAATGGGCGGTGACAGTCGAGGCTGATGTCGGTTTCTGACCGGTCCCTTTTCGCAGGATTCGATACTTCAGACCGGATTTGGTGGAAGTGAACTCGTCAGGTGCATCAGGATCCTCGGGGCCGGGCTCGGAGTTGGAAACCTGCTGAATGGCCGGGGCGACCGGTGTCGGCGGATCGGCTTTGTCCGCCACTCGCGAGGCCGTCTCACACCCGAAACAACAGCAAAACAAAAGACAGACACCGGTCAGCGTGGCGAACATTCGATCCATCAAATGGCTCCTTGAAGTAAAACACGTTTGTCTCATCATTGCTGGGGCGGCACGATCTCGATGAGTTCGATCAGAAAGTGCAGGGTTGCATTGGGAGGAATCTGGGGCGGATGTCCTTGAGGACCATAGCCCAACTTTCCGGGAACCACTAACTCAATCATGCCTCCTTCCCCAACCAGTTGCATTCCTTCGGTCCACCCTTTGATCACTCCATTCATTGGAAATGATACCGACTCGCCTCGATCATACGAACTGTCGAACACCGTTTCGTCATCGAGCCACCCCTTGTAGTGCACGGTCACCGCATCGGTCACTTTTGGCTTTTTCCCATCCCCTTTGCGGCGAATCCGATACTTCAACCCAGACTCTGTCGTTGTAAGCTCCTCCGGAGCGTCCGCGTCGACCGGACCGGGTTTCGGTGGGGGGATGACGCGAATCAGTTCGACCAGATAATGCAGAGTCGCGTTCGGCGGGATGATCTTGCCGGAGCCTTGTGATCCGTAGCCCAGCTTACCGGGGACTTCGAGTTCGATCATGCCCCCCTCGGAAATCATTTGCAGCCCTTCCGACAAACCCAGGACGGCATCGTCCATGGGAAGGGTCATCTGCTGGCCGCTATCGTAGGTGGCGTCAAACACGCGTCCATTATCAAACCAGGCAGCGTGTTTGACCTCGACTTTATCTTTGAGGGTCGGCTGCTCACCATCCCCTTTTCGAAGAATTCGGTACTTCAGGCCGGAAGCGGTTGTGGTGAATTTCTCGGGAGCATCTGCATCCACAGGCCCAGCGACTGAGGCAAGTAACTGATCAATCGGTGAACTCGCGCCGCAACCGCACAGAAGGCAACTGATGCCCAGGAGTACCAGACTCACCACTTGTCGACACAACATGAATGTCTCCAAACCTCTCAAACCGTTCTACTTTAGAAGTCGCAGCAGACTGTCAGTCTATCAATACTTTGATTTTAGACGACCGTCCAGTTTCTACAGTCATGTACCCAGGAATCGAATACCAGACGACAGCTGATCAACGATCGTGGCCATGCATCCATTGTGCAATCTCCTCAACCAGTCGCCCGGCACGGTCGAAGGTATCCAGCCTTCTGAAGAATCCGTGGACCATGCCCAGACAATGAATCTGATCGACGTGGACGCCCGCCGTAGCCAGGGCGTCCGCGTAAGCAAGTCCCTCATCACGCAGGGGGTCTGCCTCGACCGTGACCATCAGCGTGGCTGGCAAACCGGAAAGATCAGATGCTCGCAGGGGCGACGCCAACGGATGATTTCCGTCAGACTCGTCAGCAAGATACTGCTGCCAGAACCAACGCATGTTGTCAGCAGTCAGATGGTAGCCGCTTGCGTTTTCGGTGTACGAGGGAGTCTCGAAATTGAAGTCGGTGATCGGATAAATGAGGATTTGGCCACGAACAGCAGGCCCATCCTCTTTGCGCGCCCGGAGACAGACAGCGGCGGCCAGATTCCCCCCTGCACTGTCACCACAGACAAACAGCCTCGCCGGGTCGCCGCCCAGATGCTCAGCACGATCCAATGCCCATTGAGTTGCCGCGTACGAATCGTCAATCGCAGCCGGAAACTTGTGCTCCGGTGCCAGTCGATAGTCTACGGAGATCACCAGACTGCGGCACTCATTCGCGAGTCGCCGACAAATGGCCTCGTGAGTCTCGATCGAGCCGGTCACCCATCCGCCGCCGTGGAAAAACATTAGCATCGGCCGTCCCGTTTCGGGCGTCTCCATCTCATCGAGTTCCGCCGTATCGATCAAAGGCGTGTAGACACGAACCGGAACCTTGCCTGAAGCTGAGGGGACAACTTCACTCAGCACCCCACCAACTCGCTCCGGTTCAGCTGCGATCGGCAGCACCATGCTCCGCACCTGCTCAATCGTCATTTCATGAATCGGAGGCACATGGTCCTCCGCCATACGCTGGAGAAACGCCTGAGCTTGCGGATCGAGTCGCATGACGATCTCCCGTGAATCTGTCTGCTGTGATTGTGACAACCGGTCTGGTTTACGATCGTATCAAGACACCGCCACTTCGCGAAGCATGACATCATCGACTCAGCCACTCCTTGATGATCTTCATCGGATGGCTGTAGAATCTGTCGTCTCGATCGATCTTCACCGTCCCCAATTCTGCGTCTCCGGAGTTCTTCTCATGGGTCTGTTCGACCGACTTCGTCATGAACTGATCGACATCATCGAGTGGGTGGATGACTCACGGCATACGCTCGCCTGGCGATTCCCGCGATACCAGAATCAGATCAAAAACGGTGCCCAACTCATCGTCCGGCCAGGACAGGTCGCCGTGTTCGTGCATCGTGGCGAGATTGCGGACGCCTTCGGTCCGGGTCATTACGAACTCACGACCGACAACCTGCCCATCCTCTCGACCATCATGGGCTGGAAGTACGGCTTCAACAGCCCGTTCAAAGCCGAGGTGTACTTCGTCTCGACGCGGCAGATCACCGAGCTGAAATGGGGCACCCCCAACCCCATCATGCTCCGCGATCCGGACTTCGGCCCGGTCCGACTAAGGGCGTTCGGCACCTACTCGATGCGATGCTCTGATCCGAAGGCACTGCTGAAAGAGTTGATCGGCACTGACCAGTCGTTCGAGGCGGACGAGATCAACGAACTCATGCGTTCGATCATCATCTCGGCTCTCGCAGACCTGCTGGGTGAGTCCAAAGTGGCCGCCCTCGACCTCGCGGGCAACTATCGCGAGTTCTCTCAGAAGTTGCGGGAAACCGTCATCGAACGGGTCGACGACGAGTACGGCCTCGACGTCCCGCAGTTGGACATCGTCAATATCTCGTTGCCGGAAGAGGTCGAGAAGGCTCTCGACACCCGCAGCAGCATGGGCGTCATCGGCGACATGCAGGCGTACCAGCAGTTCCAGATGGGCAAGGCCATGACGGCTGCCGCTGAGAACCCGGCCCCCGGAGGCGGAGCCGCCGCCGGCATGGGCCTCGGCATGGGGATGGCCATGGCCAATCAGATGATGCGCGGCCAACAGATGGGCGGTGGTGCCGCCGTCCCCCCACCGCCGCCGAGCGTCCTCTGGCACGTCGCCCTCAACGGACAGACGTTAGGCCCCTTCGACGCCGACCAACTCGCCCATCAGATCCGCACCGGCCAAGTCACCCCCGCCACCCACGTCTGGACCCCGGCCCTTGGCACCTGGCGAACCGCCAGCGAAGTCCCCCAACTCGCCCCCTACTTCAACGCCGGCTCACCCCCGCCACCACCCCCACCGGGAAGTTGACAGAGGCCCTGTAGCTGAACTCGCCAGAGTTCAGACCCTCGCGATGTGTGGCCGGGTCTGGAGCGACGTGAGGAGCGAAGACCCGGAACGGACGTCCATTCACATCACGGCGTGCGTTCCAACACCAGACATCGCGTTAGCCCGCAATCGCCGGGGCTTCCTTCCCGATGGTCAGTCCAGCCCCGGCCACCCACCGCTTTGTTATTTGGTGTTTTCGGTCCCCATCGGAAACAACTCCGACTTGCGTTCGATTATAGCGAGCACTGCATCGGCATACGCATGATGATCCACGATTTGATAAGAAAGATGTTCGCGCATGTAGAAATCAAGATAGTTCCAGCGCCGTTTCTTACGGGTCCATGCAGTTGTGCCAAGACCTACGGGACGAGGTATCCAGTGTTTGTTTGCCCATTCGGCAAGAGTATATCCCCATCCGCGCCAAGTGAACGCCTCACATTTTCCATCGTCACGCAAGAC
>JAGQQG010000016.1 GCA_020426325.1 Planctomycetaceae bacterium
TGGTTCCCTTGGAAACCACCGTATCACTATACTGAGACCACGTCGGAACGCAACCCCGTGTTCCAGGTCCAGCGTCGCAGAATTCAGACGCGATGCGCGGCCGATGACATCTGAACTCGCCAGAGTTCAGCGACAAAAAGCACCCCATCTTCACCTGTCCCATGACCGGCAGCTCGACACTTCATTGTCAGCGAACGCTTGAATGTGCGGAGGGGTATCTGTTGCTGGGGATGCCAGACACGGCACTGCGGGAGTTGGCGAGGATTCGGGATTGGGGGCCGTATTCAGCCGAACACCTGAGGTTGCGGGGCGAGATTCTGCGGACTGAGAAACGGCATGACGAGGCACTGGCGGCCTTCGAGCAGGCGGACAAACTCGACCCGGATGATGTGTCGACCTTGCTGGGGATTGCGTGGTGCCTCAAGCGGCTGGACCGGCTGGATGACGCGATCGAGACAATGCACCGGGCCTATCGAGCAAGTCCGAAAGAGCCGATTGTGCTGTACAACATCGCCTGTTACTACTCGCTTGCAGGCGACAAGGAACAGGCCCTGGCGTGGCTTGGCCGAGCGCTGCGGATGTCGCCTCGCTTTCGAGAGTTAATTCCGGACGAGTCAGACTTTGATCCACTGCGCCATGATCCTGATTTCCAGTTCATGGTGGAGGACCCCAGTGAGGGGACTGGCGAGTGATCGTACGCACCTGTTGTTAGCGCTGGTCTGGATTCCCGCCTGCGCGGGAATGACGGTTGGATTGGGGACGACTCTCAGGAACTGGGGAGTGCTCGGACCTCAGCCGGCTTTGCGGCGCTTGCGGGCGATGTGCCTGAGGGCTTTTGCCTTGGCGGGACGGAAGGCCTTCAGCATCTGCTCTGCATCCCGGAAACGCTTGCGGGGGATCGGTTCGATCGCGCGATGAATGACTGCGATCATCTCGGGATGCAAACGCCCCCGGAGTTTCTGATAGTTCGGAGGCGGCCATTCAAAGGGCCACTCGGGCCAGACGCCGGTCAACATGCGGTACATGATGAGCCCCAGCGAGAAGACGTCGGACCTCAGCGACGGTTTGCCCATCGCCTGCTCAGGAGCCATGTAACCGATGGTGCCCGTTCCGGAACCTCTCACGGTTTTTTGTGCCACTTTGGCGATCCCGAAGTCGGTCAGCTTCAGTCGATTGCCCGGGAACAGAATCAGGTTTTCGGGCTTGATATCGCAGTGGATAATGCGGTGTTTGTGAGCGAACGCGACCGCTTCGATCATCTGTTCGGCATAGTCGAGTGCCGTGGCGATGGACATGCGGCTACTGAGCCGTTCGTTGAGCGTTCGCTCTCCGAGGGGGAATGCAATGACAAACTGGCCATCAATGAACGAGGCGTTTTTCAGCGGAAGGATGTGAGGATGTTCCAGACGAACAGCAAGACGAACCTCGTGGCGAAAGTCGTTCAACACTGATTCATTGATGTTCTCGGAGTGAGGAACTTTCAGAGCGACGCGGATCCCTTCGATGGTATCCATCGCGCGGTAGACAACCGCAAACCCCCCGCTGCTGATCCGCTTCTCAATGCGGTATTTTCCGAGTCGTTGCCTGGCCTTGAGCACGTTTCCCCCGCCCACAAGACATCTGTCTGCGTTTCTTTGCCATCCTCTCCGTAGTATCGGCAAAACGCAAGTCCCGACGCCGGTCAGAATTGCAGACTGTTGTGAACGCCTCCGGCAGAAACTGCCGAATGAACTGGACCGCTGCAACAGTTATTCGTCTTTCGCTGGCAACTGAAGCGGATCGCGATGCCCCTTTCTTCTCAGCCAGTCGACAGCCCGGTGGACGTTCTTTTGCCGGAGGAGCATTATTTCCAAGGCGCGTTTCCCCGGAAGATCGAGCAGGGCAATCCCCACGAGCATCGTAAGAATCCCCTGACCAGGCAGGACCAACATTCCAATGCCCATCACCAGAAAAATGGCCCCGAAGATGTTCTTGATGATTCGTGATGAGATGCGCAGGGCCGGATGGCGACCGCCCCAGCCGTCGTCGCGGTCCTTCGGATCGTGCAGGAAATAGTCAGCCGGCATCCACGTGAGCAGCATCGGCACGACAATCAGCGTGCCGAGAAAAGTCACACCCGAGAGAATGACCATCCCCCAGGTCAATTGGGGATGCGCACGGACCCATTCGGTCCCCATTTCCAGCCATTCGCTCATTGCTCGTCAGCCCTGTGTCACGAATGTCCTATTCGATCCTGTACTTCTTAAGCTTGCTGTAGAACGTGCTCCGTGGCAGACCGAGCAGCCGTGCGGCCTCGGCTTTGTTGCCCTGGGCAGCTTCCAATGCATTGACCAGATTGGATCGCTCCGCTTCTCGTTTGGAGCGCCGATCGCCAGCAGCGGGTGGCCAGGTACGCGTAGGCGACGAGTCGGTCGTTTGAGAGGTCGGTTTCAGTTCCAGGATCTGACGGGGGTGTTTTGCCGGGTTCGTGATCTCCTCGGGAAGCGATGCTCGCGAGATCTTCGATCCCTCGGTGAGCACCACTGCGCGTTCGATGGCATTCTCCAGTTCGCGGATATTGCCGGGCCACGAATGGTTGAGCAATGTCTCGATAGCTGCATCGTCAATCTGTGTGATCGATTTATTGGTCCGCTGATTCGACCGGGCGAGAAAATGCATGGCCAGGTCGAGGATGTCGTCTTTCCGATCGCGCAGCGGGGGTAGTGTGACACTGATGACGTTCAAACGATAGTACAGGTCCTCGCGGAATCTTCCCTCAGCGATTAGTTGTTCGAGATCACGATGCGTGGCTGCAACCACACGCACGTCGACATGAACCGTGCGATGGCTCCCCACCGGTTCGAACGTCCGCTGTTGCAGGACTCGCAAAAGTTTGATCTGGACGTCAGGCGAGATGTCACCAATTTCGTCCAGGAACAGAGTTCCTTTGTCCGCAAGCTGGAAGCGACCGATTTTATCCTCACGCGCATCCGTAAACGCTCCCCGGACATGGCCGAACAGTTCGCTTTCCAGCAACGTGGGCGACAGAGCTGCACAGTGCAGGCTCACCATGGGTTCCTCGCGGCGCGGGCTATTGTCGTGAATGGCTCGTGCGAGCAACTCTTTACCTGTGCCACTTTCGCCCCGGATCAGAACTGAAGATTCACTGATGGCGACTTTGCGAACTGTAGCGAACACCTGGCGAATCGCCGGGCTGTTGCCAACGATCTCTCCCATGTGGAATTGCTGCTCGTCAGGGTCGGCCGGTCTTTGAAGCTCGGCTCCCTGAAGATTTAGCTGCCGTTCGAGAAAGCCGATCTGACGCTTCTGGTCGACAATCTGGGCCATTCGCCTTTCAAGTTCGGCCTTGATCTGACTGAAGTCCTCATGCACCTTGGCAAAGTGCAGTGCAAACCCTGCGAATCGTTCGATGGCGCTGAGAAACGTGCCATCCTCCTGAGTGAACGCCGCTAAATTCGATTTCGATCCCAATACGATCAGTCCGACCAGTTCCCCATCGACCTCCAGACCGTGAATCAGGTCTGCTCCCAGATTCCTCATCAGAACTTGTGTCGGAGACGTCCCGGAACGTAATCGTTGCAGGGAAATCCCCTGTCGCAATGACGACCAATGCGAAGAGGATAAATCGAATTTCGAGGTGAAGGGAGGGGCGCCCAACTGAGCAAACAGCTCAAATGTTTCGTTGCCATCTTCCTTGAGATAGCAGGCTGCACGTCTCACTCCCAGGACTTCACTGCAGGAGAGCAGCACCTGATCGGCTAACGAGCGGCGATCCGCCAGGCTGGAGACTGCCCGGTTCATCTGCTGGATGGCCGTATTCAACTGGTACTTCTCGCGAAAGAACTCCTGGTCGATGACACGCTGGATCCGGTTCTTCAGCCACCCCAGGGCAATGATCGTCAGCATGAGGGCAATCGTGACTGCGAACGTCTGGTTAATCAGTGACATCTCCTGCCGTAGCGCCAGGACGCTCCCCCCGGCGATGACCAGACTGTAAACAACAGTCAGAGCAGCACTCACCACGTAATAAAACATACCGCGGCTGATGACCTCGTCGATCAACATCAGGCGATACCGAACCATGCCGACGGCATAGGCCAGCATGAACGGAAAGCTTGAAAGGAACATCGGTACCTGGACCTCTCCCAAAGCCAGCCTCACCGGGTCAAAGAAAGCAATTTTGGCGGCATAAAGCACAAATCCTGCTGACACCAGGGCCGCCACGAGCATCCATTGAACCTGACGCCGTTCAATCAACTGACGTGTCGAGCGAGCACTGTAGGCCAGGAAAACCAGTGTCAGAACGAAGTACACAGCAGCGAACCCGACGTATGCGATGATCCCCTGCCGGGCCAATCGCAGCAGCGAGTCACCGATGATAGCCGTCTGAGACTCCCAAACTGCGACAAACGGGCTCTGTGACCCGACGCCCCCACCTCCGACGTTGGTTGCCAGAGCGGACACAATCACGATCGAGATTACCAGGTACACTGCGAATGTCACCGGAACCGCATAGATGACAACACGTGTTGTCCGTGGCCAATTCAGCATGAATGGCTTTGGAGAGGGATAGACCACGAACAAGTGAAGTAGAACAGCAGGCAAGAGCACTGCTGCAACGACAAACGGCAAGCAAAACCACAGACTGCCTGCGACGACCCACCAATGGCTCCCTCCCACAAATGCCACAAGAGTCACAAACCCCAACACAAAAAAGAGCCGGACAGCACGGTCAGCGGGACGGTTCCAATAAGCCACTGCGCTCAGAAAGACGATGATCAGCTGAGGAACCAGCCAGATCAATGTCAGCATTAACCCGCCCACAGGGAGCGGCTGTAATAACACCCAGCTGCTCGCTGGGGTGGAGTTTCCGCCACGCAGGAAACGCACCTTCGCGTAACGCTCTCCACCATCAATCTCAATTAACGTGAGCTTGGACTTCCCCAGCTCGGTCTCGTCTGGATCAACTCCACGAAACTGTCGTCCGCCAACGTCAAGCCGAGCGTTACGCAAATCGACCAGAGTTTTAGAGAAGTCTGCGAAATTCCGGATGGGCTTCCCGTTCATCTCGAACAGTAAATCACCAAGTTCCGGTGGAGATTGCGCACCAATCTTGTGTTGATGCTCGGGAGTCCCGTAGATCGTTACTCCTAATTCTGGACGATCATTCAGCGAGCGTGCAAGGATCGTGCGAAACCCTGTGTCCGGCGTGGTCACGACAAAGACAAGAGCGACCACACAATAGAAGACACTCAACCCTCCTATGGTCGAGAGCAGGATTTTGACCCATTTGACCATCTATCGCTACTCGATTGGCGCCGAAATACAGCGCCGAAACTAACATGTCGACTATGGCGCCGCAATCATTTGCACACTTGTTTACTGTGAAAATGGTGAAATTTTGGTCAATTTGCGATTTTAAAAAAATGGCGAGCCATTTGGCACGCAGTGTGCCTTTCAGACCACCAGTAAGATTACCCAGCCTGACCCTCGGACACATTAACAGCATCATACGACGACGCATCCTCCTGATTGCAGCCTGACCCACTCTGCTCTCAGCCATATTCGGATTTCGCAAATGTCGTAGATGCTGGTGGACGAGGGTTTTTCTATGCGCTCTGAGCTCCTTCGGGCTCGTTGTTGCTTTCCTCGGACCAGTTCTTTAATTTTCCTCCGAGCAATTTTGAAAGCAGTGTCATCGAGGAGGTGTGGGCTTGGGTTCCGGGAAGGCGAAGCACACAGGAAGATTCTGGCTCCTGAAGAGTGAGCCGGGGTGCTATTCGATCGACGATCTGGCAGCCGAGAGCGGGCAGACCACGTTCTGGGACGGAGTTCGTAACTACCAGGCTCGCAATTTCCTACGGGATGACTTCCGGGTGGGGGACCGAGCCTTCTTCTACCACAGCAACGCAAAGCCGATGGCCGTTGTGGGGACTGTTTCCATTAGTCGAGCGGCTTATCCCGATCCAACGGCATTCGACAAAACTCAGCAACACTATGATCCCAAGAGCGATCCTGATGATCCCACCTGGTTCGTCGTTGATGTCACTCTGCTCCAAAAATTTCCTGAGCCCGTGACGCGTGACCAGCTCAAGGATTGTGGAGAGTTGGCAAACATGGTGCTGATGCAGAAAGGCTCTCGTCTCTCCGTGCAGCCTGTGACATTGCAGGAGTGGAAAGCTGTTCACAAACTGGCGGGCGTGAAGGACGTTTAAGGCACGATCACTCTGATCCCCGAAGGAAGCCCAGTTCGATGTCGCACGAGCCGGAAACCCACACTCAACCGGTTCGTAAGCAGTGGTACCGGACTAAAGCGTTCAACCTCTCTCTCGGATTGGGGGTCACGGTCGGTTGCCTGTGGTGGGCTTATTTGGTCATCGCGGATGGCCGGCCCGCTGCGACGGTCTTCAGGGAGATTGGCAGCGCCTTTGCTCAGGCGAACTACTGGACGCTTCCACCCATCTGGTTGCTGCTGTTTGTCTTTTACTGGATCAAGGCTTGGCGTTGGAGAATGCTCCTGGCGCCACAGGGAGACTTTCGGACGAGCACACTTTTCCCGCCGGTCATGATCGGCTTTGCATTCAACAATGTGTTGCCAGCCCACCTTGGCGAGTTTGTGAGGGTTTTCGTCTTCTCACGCCAGCAACGTCAGCCATTCAGTCCGGTGCTGATCAGTGTGATCCTCGAGCGTGTGTTGGACATCATCGCAATCTTGGGATTACTCATGCTCGGGTTGTTGTTTGTGCCGGACCTGCAGCAGAACGAGCAGATCCGCGGGTGGATGTTCGTTGGAGCCGGATTTGTCAGTGTCGCTTTGCTAGGTGCTGCTGCCTATCTCATCTGGACAAAACCCTTTGTTTCAGTGTTTGAATGGTTCCTGCAATGGATTCCCTTTCTGCCTGCCAGTCTGAAGGAAAAACTGTCCGAGATGCTGGAACAAGGGGCGAGTGGCCTGTCATCACTGAAGAGCGGTCGTCTGCTCGCGGGGCTGTTATTCACCTCATTCCTGCAATGGATGATCAACGGGGTGATCATCTCGTTGGCGCTCTGGAGTTTCGGCTTCCATTTCTCGATATGGGTCAGTTGCATCGTCATTGGGGTGACCGCGTTTGGCGTCACAATTCCTTCATCTCCCGGTTATTTCGGTGTGATTCAGACCTGCTTTTTGCTTGTGCTGCAATTCTTTACGGACGACAAGGACGGAGTCTTCGCAGCCTCCATTTACTATCACATGGCCCAGTGGATACCGGTGACAGCCATCGGTCTGGCGTACTTCGTACGGACACGATTGCACGTATCAGATATTGAGGACGCCCGGGAAGAGATGTCACATGAAGTCGAGGAGACGGCAACAAAGGTTGCCACAAACGTCTGATGTTCTCTTAATTCAGGCATCGTCCCGCAGGTCGATGGGAACGTTTTCGCCGAGTCGGGTCTGAACAATCTCAGCTGCAAGATTGGTCCAGCGGCGACAGTCATCCAGCACAGGACCGTCGGCTGTGATGACGACGTTGGTGGAATTTCGGAGGACTGCATCCGGGTCGGGAACGAGGTTCACAGTCCAAGGCCATGCATGCTCGACAGACAACTCCAACATGATTTTTTTCAGGCGTCCGCTGTTGGAGACGGGCTGGTCGAGCCACCACTGGCAGAGATTGATCCCTGCGGCCTGAAGAGTTTCGCCGAGGAGAGTCAGTGCGGGGATCGTCTCCTCAACGCGACGATAACTGCCATGCATGCTCGCCATGTCGCGGAGACTGCCGTCCCGTCCGACAAGTAGGACGCCACCCGACAAAGCCGCTTCGATGGTTGTCAGCAAGTTGAACCCATCGATGTCGACGGTCTCTCCTGCGAGTTGTGAACTGAGGACTTGCCTTTTGCGACGACTGGCAAGTGACTGATCCGAACAGGATGATCGTGCAACGGCCAGACGCTGCCGCTCGGTGAGTGTGAACCGGTCCCCCACGAGTTTCAGCGATGAAGGCATCGCGTAGCCTCGTGTGAGCAACCAGCTGAGATGTCGTACAGCCTCGCGCAGGGATGGCTGAAAAACGGCGGCAAACAACTCTTTGTCATGTGGATGGGAACCACGATGTTTGCGAGTGTCGGGCATAACGGTCACGGAATTTTCGGGGCGAAGACAGTGTATCGCACCACCAGTCCGGCGAGGATCAGCATCCCTCCAATCCACGTCGACAACGGCGCAACTTCGCCAATGAAAATCCATACCCAGATCGGGTTCAATACGGCCTCCAGAAGCGTGAGAAGTGCAGCTTCAGACACCTGGACGACTCGGACGCCCAGTGCGAACAGCAGATAGGGAACCCCCATCTGAAAGATACCGAGGCAGCCGATGACGGTCCATTGGACCGGTGTCAGTACAACATCGAACGTGAGCACCCACGGCAGCAGGACCAGTCCTGCTACGAGACTGTTTAGAAACACCAGCCAAGCTGCCTGCTCACCTCGCAAGGTGCGCAATCCGATCACCACACCGGCGTAAGTCAGTCCACTCGCCAGGGCGTACAGGTTGCCAGTCAGCTGCTCACCATTCCATTCAGCTACGACAATCCAGGTGATGCCGCACATGGCGAAGATCAATGCCACGCGACTTCCACGGTCGCCCCATTCGCGCCAGAGCAGGATGCCGAACAGATAGGCCCACGCAGTACTGGTGTACTGCAGGAAGATAGCTGCCGCTGCGGTTGTTCGTGTGAGGGCTGTGACATACAGCATGTTCATGGCAGCGTAACTCAACGCCATGCCGATGTGCGTTGGCCGAAGCCGGACATTCTTCCAGCGGATGAACGGAGCGATCACAGCCGCAGCGAATAACACCCGGTAACAAGCAACCAATGGTCCCCGAAGTTCAAGCGGAATCGCCTGCATCGGCGAACACTTCACGAACAGGCCACTCGTGCTCCACAGAATGGCTGCCGAGAGCAGCAAAAGCCGCCCGCGTGTCGAGTCAGACGTTTGTTGAGAGGGATGATCAGAGGCCATGTGGCAGATCATCTATTCAACCCGTCAACTCAGCAACTCACTACGTGGCCCATGGGATTTTGTCGCCGTTGTAACGCTCGTAGAACAGCCAGCCCAGTTCTTCGCTCAGGCGGGACAGGTACTCACGTTTGAATTCCAGCAGCGAATTCTCCTGTGTCGATCGTGGGACCAGCTGCGGAAAGACCGAGTTCAACTCGGTGGCATACACCTCTTCGCCCGTTCCGTCTTCGAGCATCTCGATGACTTTAACGTAGACCTCGGCACGTCCTCGATACAGCGAGTGGGTGTTTTCTTCGTAGAGGCTGAAGTCAGTGAGTTCGATGTCAATTACATACGTCGCATGCAGGGCTTCGCCGATCTCTTCCGGGCGTTCCCAGTCGGGATGCTCATCAATCCAGGCACGCACGTAGTCAGGCCCGATGACATTGATCCGATGTTCTGCCAGCCGATAAGCCAATGCGGATGCGACCTCGACATCGATTTTCGGGCTTTCGAATTCCAGCTCAGTCGGCACGTAACAGACAACCGCGACTGTGGTGTCCTTGCCATCCAGTGAAAGCCCCGTCTGTGCGTCGAAGTCCGGTTCGATTGAAGGGGGGCCTCCCAGAACGTAGCTCAAAAGCACAAACTGAGCACATCCTGGTAGTGTTGCCAGCGGACATACGACAAGAATCAGCAGAGTAAACAGGCGTCGTGGGAAAGTCTTGGTCATCATGACGCTTTCAGGAATAAGTCATCGAAGACGAGCGAAGCTCAAGTCGTTGTCGACTTCTGGTCCGCTCACCGCCGGTTATCGACTGGCGAAGGTGTCTTTGAGTTCGAAGGTGTAGAACATGCGGCCGATCTCATCGCTCACATGGCCGATGAATCGGTTGCGGAAAACACGTTCCGGGGTTTGATCAGCGGGAATGGGATTCTTCCCGGGATAGACGGTGTCAAATTCCTTGGCGAAGACCCGGACCGCATGTTTGACAGTGGAAAGTTCGTTGGGTTGGTGAATTTCATACCCGTAGACGCTTCCCGTGGCCCGACCGTGATAAAGCCGAGGACTGTTGGGAACAAGGTGTGAAAAGTGCTCAATATCCACATGGAACAGATAATCCGCGTCAACGTTCTCGACGATCACCTGCATGTCGAAGATCCCGCCGTTGGCATCCAGAGCATCGGTGACCTGGTCAGAGTCGACCATGTTGATGTCATGACGGCTCATGATGCGGGTCAATTCTTCCTGAACGTCGATCGAGACCATGTCGTACTCCGACGCGATCGTATCCGGCGCCGTACACACAAGGGCGACTCGGGCACCCTTGAGTGTTTCCCCGGTCATTTGCTCGAAGAACCCTTTGGCCTTCGGTTCTCCGTAGAAGATCCGGCTGACGACCGCGAGCTGCGAGCACCCGGCAACCGCAGGCATGAAGAGCAGTGCAATCAGACACCAGCTGCGGCGGTGTCGCAGGAATGTGTCTGAGATCGATTTGTGAGGAGGTGATGTCGGCATCCGTGCGACAAATTCCGTTCCTGAGAATTCTGTGATGAGAAACACGTTCGAGAGCATCCTGCTGAACGTTGATTCTCAGTGATCTAATTTCTCCCGAAGGTCAGCCACACCATCCATTGAAGAATGAACAGACTGCCCAGGGTGAACAATGTGATGATGAGAGTTCTTTCCGGCCTTGTGATGGACCATAACCGACCTTTTGCGATGCAAACCCAACTCCAGGGGATTTGCACCAGACACACACATGCGAGGGCGAAGGCAGCCCCGTTGGCCCGAATGGCGGACGGCCATTCGCCCCGCACAAAGTGGGCGAAGCTGGTCGTCGCCCCGCAACTGGGACAAGGCACACCGGCCAACATTCGAAGCGTGCAGGGAGGCAGTCCGAACTGTTGATGTGTGCCGAACCCACGCGGGTCGGGGGAAACGGAGGTCGCCAGGGCGAACCCCGCTAACAGAAACAGACTCCACCCGGCGAGCAGCCATCTGCCACCACGAACGAGGGGAACACCGTTTCCACTTGGTAGTTGACTCATGGAATTTGAGGGAGGGGCCGTGTCTTATCGAATGGGGTACTGACCAGCAAGTCCGACAACGAGAGTCGTTTCACGATTGAAATCCCACTTGATTACCGTTTCCTCCGAAAACTTGAGGGCAAATCCCTGATTTGACTGATTTCGGCAACGGATTCAGCATATCTCATCCACGGGAATTTCGGCAGAAACAGCCACTGACACTCGTTTACCGGGCAGGATTGCGTACACTCAATGATTCACAACGCCAGCCCAGGCTGGTGAGAACGATACTGAGATTTCCGCGTCAGGATTTGAACATGGCTGTCACTGGAAGCACGTCGACCACGGGATTCGACCAAAGCACTTTCGATGCCTTTCTTGCCGCCCGGAATGAGCCGGAGTGGATTCAGGATCAGCGGCGTGAAGCGTTTGCCCATTATCAGAGACAGCTTGCAGAACCTCTGGATCCGGAGGAGTACAAACGGCTCGATCTGAGGACGTTTCGTCCCGAGCAGTACCATCTCGGCGGGCAACAAGCAGGTGTGAGTGGGCAGGCAGCCGGATTGAGCACACTGATGCGAGATCGGGCAGAATTTGCCGGTTCGGTCGTCCATCAGGATGGGCATTGTGTGCAGTCTTCTCTCGCCGAAACCCTGACGGCCAAGGGCGTTCTTTTTGGCGATCTGAGCACATTACTCGCAAGGCATCGTGAGCAACTGGAACCCTATTTCCTGACACGAGCTGTCGACCCGCAAACCGACCGGTTCTCTGCCTGGCATGCGGCCTTCTGGACCGGGGGGACCGTCCTGTTTGTGCCTCGTGGTGTCGAAATCGACATCCCCTTGTATAGCCTGATCAGTCTGGCTGAAGACGGAGTCGCAGATTTCTCGCACACGCTTGTGATTCTGGAAGACGGGGCCTCTGCAACCCTGCTGGAAGAGACCTCTTCAACAGATCCGAAGACTGCGGGCTTGCATGTCGGGGCCGTGGAACTGATCGTTGGTCAGGAGGCACGCCTGCGATATGTCCAGCTGCAGAACTGGAACGGCTCCGTCAAACACATCGCCCATCAGTCCGGAAGAGTCGCCAGGGATGCCATGCTGCAGTGGACCGTCGGTGCTTTGGGAGCACGAATGGCGCACATTCACCAGGACGTGCATCTCGATGGTCGTGGAGCAGATGCCCAGGTCAACGGGGTTACATTTGCGACCGATCGGCAACTGCTGTCATACTACACCCAGCAGACACATCACCAGCCGGACACACGCAGCGACCTGCTCTATAAGGAGGTCTGCCGCGACAAGTCCCGTGTTATCTGGCGAGGCATGATCAAGGTCGATCCAGATGCCCAGAAGACCGATGGTTACCAACGTAACGATGCCCTGATGCTCAGCGCTGATGCCCGTGCCGATGCAATTCCCGGCCTGGAAATTGAAGCCGACGACGTCCGTTGCACGCACGGAGCGACTGCTGGTCGCGTGGACGATGAGCAGTTGTTCTATGCCATGTGCCGCGGGATTTCCGAGTACGAGGCGATGCACATGATCGTCGAGGGCTTCTTTTCAGCCGTCTACGATCGCATCCCGGTCGAACTCGTCCGCGAAACGCTGAGCCAGGTCGTCGAACGGAAGCTGGGCATCGGCGAGTGAGTCTGGCTCGGACTGAGTTTTTCGGCTCGATGATGCCGCTCAGTCCGATGGCCGACTCGTTCAGCTCCGAAAATCAGGCCCTGCTGGGATTTCGGTCATTGACGTCGTACGCCAACCCCACGGCTCGCAGGGACTTAATGGCAAGCCAGGTGGGATCAAATTCCCACCATTTGTGGCCGGCACGGGCCGTTGAGGGATGAGCGTGATGGTTGTTGTGCCAGCCCTCGCCGTAGCTGAGGATGGCCACCCACCACAGGTTGCGAGATTCGTCTGTCGTCTCATAGTTGCGGTAACCCCACAAGTGCGTCGCGGAGTTGACAAACCAGGTGCTGTGATAGGCGAAGACCATGCGGGCACAGCAGCCCCACAGCAGCAGAGGCCAGCCACCGATGAGGTACATCGCGATCGCGGACGCGAACAGAATGTAACCGTAGGTCTTCTCGAAGAACTGCATTATCGGATCGGCAGCAAGATCCGGAACGTACTGACGATATAGGGCCTCGTTGTGCTTTTTGTCGTGGTACACAAAAAGCCAATACAGGTGCGACCACCAGACATTCACAAGAGGTGAGTGTGGATCGCCTTCCTGGTCCGACTTGGCATGGTGAATCCGATGGACGGCCGCCCACGTCAGCGGACTGCCTTCTCCCGACAAGACTCCGCAAAGAGTGACAAACGCGCGAGCGGGGGCCACGAGCTTGAGCGAACGATGTGAAAGAAACCGGTGATATCCGAGGCAGATGCCGATGCTGCATGTCAACCAGTGAAAGACGAGCGTGGCACCAAAGGCCTGCCAGGTGAAGAAAAACGGGGCCGCAATCGCACCAACATGCATGGCAGCGATCCAGAAAACAACGATCCAGTCAACATTGTTCCATCTGAGATTGGATGGCAGGTAGTCCGCGATGACTTCGGCTCGTTCTTCCGAGCGTGTCTTCGAGATCTCTGAGGTCTGAAGCGGATCATCTGACAGCGAACCGGCATGTTCGTTGCCGGGGGGATCGAGAAGTTGTGTCGACATGGTGTCTGCTCTTTCGGTCAAATCATGGTTGTGACATTCGGTCGTCAGGTTCCATCCCAGCGACCGGCAGCCTGTCTGCCAGAAGAATGTCCAAGGTGTGTCGTGCTCGACATCACCGGTCACGCGAGGGACTCTATCACATGATTCGGCGGTAAAGAGTCAGCGCGGATTCAAAGTTTCGTCAAAGTAGTGTCACAGCTCTAATCTGTTGTCGTGTCGATGCTTGCGGCGTATCCATCCATCAGGAACCGGTAGCCTGTGCCTCGCACAGAGAGAAAGTGACACGGTTCAGCGGGATCAGTTTCAACATACCGGCGCAGCCGCATGACGAAGTTATCGACCGTTCGCGTTGAGATCTCGGCTGCCTGCTCCCAGACATCCTTCAGGATCTGTTGTCTTGAGAGCACGGCCCCTTCATGTTCGATGAAATACTGGAGCAGTTGGACCTCCATGGTCGTCAACTGCTGGGTCCGGCCTTCCACTGTGATCTCATAGGTCCGGAAGTTGACATCTGCATTGCCAATTGTGACCCGGTCCGCAGTCTGCTTCGCCAGGGGTTTTCCCTTCTGACGTCGACGGCGGTCGAGCAGATTCCTTGCCCGGCTCAGAAGTTCGGGCAGTGCGAACGGTTTGGTCATGTATTGATCGACTCCGCAGTCGAAAGCGCGAGTTTTGTCCTCACTGAGCGTACGGGCACTCAGGACCATGATCGGGACGTCGGGATTCGATTCTCGCATCTTGCTGCAAATCTCGTAGCCGCTCATCTCTGGAAGCATCAGGTCCAGCACGACGAGGTCAATTGCATCTGCTTGAGCGTCGAAGTGCTCCAGCGCAGAGGGTCCGTCGCAGCAGACAGTGACATCGTAGCCTTCCTGCTCAAAGTTGAAGCGAAGGCCCTCGGCAATCGCGGTCTCGTCTTCGACAATCAGAATCTGCATGATGACTCCACCGGGCGCTCACTGCGCTAGACGGGACCGGTCGACGACATTTTTCTCGTTTCGACTGGCTTGCGGTTCATGGATTCGATGTTTTCCAGCGTTTCGATCAACTCGCCCGGAAGTTCGAGAACAAACACACACCCTGGACTTCCATCATAATGATCTCGCACGCTGACCTTCCCTTTCAGTTTTTTGACAAGCGTGTAAACGATGTACAAGCCAAGTCCGGTCCCTTTGCGACGCCGGTGCAGTTCGCTGCCCCCTCGATAGAAGATGTTAAAGACCTTTTTGCGATCCTCATGAGGAATTCCCAAGCCGTTGTTGGCGATCAGGATCCTGAGACGTCCCAAACTCCAGGGACGCACTGTGATGGACACCTCTGGTGGTGAACCGGCGTATTTCACTGCATTGTCGATGAGATTCGTGAAAATCATCTCCAGCACCATCCGGCGTGCCTTGATAATCGCGGGCTGCAGGTCGAGTTTCACGGTCGTATCGGGGGCGCATTTGTAATGAACGCAAGTCGTATTGACACATTGCTCGATCAATGGAGTCAACTGAACGTCATTCGCCTCTTCGTGGTGACCGACTGCATCCAGACGACCGACTTCCAGCAACTGGTTAATCAGCCGGTCGAGGCGATGCAGTTCCTGCTCCATGATCGCGTGGAATTCCGCCCGCTTGGCGTCGTCGATCGAACGCATCTGCAGTGTTTCGAGGTACAGCTGTAATGCGGCGATGGGTGATTTCAGCTCATGGGTAACGCTGTCGACGAAGTTCGCCTGTCGGTGATTGAGCCGAATCTCCTTGATCGTCAGCACCAGCCAGAACGAGAGTCCAACCAGGATCAATGCGAATGCGATGACCCCGATCGTCAAAGCTCCCGGAGCATCGCGACCGACGAACAGCACGATCCAGCAGACCATCAGCACAACGTTGAGCACCATCAAAGAAGCACTCAGCGTGATCGGCCAGCGAAATCGGCTGCGTCGCCAGGGAGTCGACATGGTGATGTCTTTTTTTGACTGAGTCGGTTGAATTACGACAGATCAGGGATCACCACTTTCAGGTGCAATGGATGTGTCTTCCCCAATAGACCAATAGAGTGGCATGTGACGGCATGCAATCACGACACGGAGCGTCGTGCCACATTGTTGGACTCTGATACTTACAATTGACCTGAAAGTGGTGGCGACTACTGAACTTGTCATCCAACATGATTATGATGCACCGCGACGTTGATCGCTATCCTTCCGGGAATGATCCGATGACCTCACATGTTCTCGCGCTCGATCAAGGCACCACCTCCAGCAGGTCGATCCTGTTTGCACAGGATGGGACGCCGTCAGCGACCGCTCAGGAGGAGTTCGAGCAGATCTATCCGCAACCCGGTCATGTCGAACACGATCCCGAAGCGATCTGGAAGTCACAGCTGAATACAGCTCAGCAGGTATTCAGCCGAGGAGGCATTGATCCAGCAGACGTCGCTGCCATCGGGATCACCAATCAGCGGGAAACGGTCGTCCTCTGGGAGAAGGAGACCGGCAAGCCAATCTCCAATGCAATCGTCTGGCAAAGCCGTATCACCACACCAATCTGCGAGCAACTGAAAGCGGATGGGGCCGAACCAACCTTTCGCCAGAAGACCGGTCTGCTGCTCGACCCCTATTTTTCCGGCACGAAGGTCAAGTACCTGTTGGACAAGATTGACGGTTCACGGGCTCGCGCGGAGAAGGGGGAAATCCTGTTCGGTACGGTCGATTCGTATCTGATCTGGCGTTTGACTGGCGGTCGTGTGCACGCGACCGACGTGACCAATGCCAGCCGGACGCTGTTGTTCAACATTCATACGCTTGACTGGGACGATGAGTTGCTCGGTTTGCTTGGTGTCCCGCGGGCCATGTTGCCAGAGGTCAAACCGTCGAGTGGAATGTTTGGCGAAACCGATCCTGCGTTATTTGGTGTGTCGATCCCCATCGCTGGGTGTGCCGGGGATCAACAGGCAGCGACTTTTGGGCAGGCTTGCTTCTCCAAAGGTGACGCCAAGAACACCTACGGGACCGGCTGCTTCATGCTGATGAACACGGGCCCGGAAGCGGTCCCGTCCGAAAATGGGCTGCTGACGACCATTGGCTGGAGTCTCGGCGGCGAAGTCACGTACTGTCTTGAAGGTTCCATCTTCATCGCTGGAGCCGTTGTGCAATGGTTGCGGGACGGGCTGGGTGTCATCGAGAACTCGGCTGACGTTGAGACGCTGGCATCGGAGGTTAAGAGTTCGGAGGGAGTCTATTTTGTACCGGCCTTCGTAGGCTTGGGGGCACCTCACTGGGATGCGAATGCACGGGGCACGATTGTCGGCATCACACGTGGTACGACCAAGGCTCATATTGCCAGGGCAGCGGTCGAGTCGATGGCTTATCAGACACGCGACTTGCTCAGCGCGATGGAGCAGGACTCCGGCGCTCAGTTGGGGACGCTCAAGGTTGACGGTGGGGCATGTGCCAATGACGCATTGATGCAGTTTCAATGCGACCTGCTGGGTGTCCCCGTCAGACGTCCTGTCGTCCAGGAAACGACCGCTCTGGGAGCCGCCTATCTCGCAGGCTTAGCTGTCGGTTTCTGGACGGATCAGAACGACATTGTCAAAAACTGGGCTCTCGATCGAGAATTCACACCCACCGCAGGTCATAGCGATCTTGAGAAGAACTACGCCGACTGGCAACGAGCGGTCGAACGGTCCCGCAACTGGATACTACCCGACTAGGCATTACCTTTTCTGCCACGAACTCCCAGAATTCACAACAATCATCGCCCTTGCAGGAGTCTCTGATGTCTGCCCTCGATTACGCGAAGGAATTGGTTTCCTTCAACTCCGTGAGCAACCTGTCGAACATCGACGTCTCGGACGCGGTCGAGGCAATTCTGAAGCGGAATGGCTTCGAAATCGAACGGATTGAGTACGACGACAAGTTTGGCGTGAGGAAAGCGAACATCATTGCCAAGAAGGGACCTGGGACAGGCGGTTTTGCATACTTCGGTCACACCGATGTCGTACCGGCAGACACCTGGGTGTTTGAGGATCACGGAGCATTCGAGCCCACGGTGAAGGGGGATCGTCTGTACGGTCGCGGGAGTTGTGATATGAAGGGGTCGATCTCCTGCATGCTCGCTGCGGCCGAGCAGGTGGATGCAGCCGAACTCAAAGCCCCCATCTACATCACCTGTACGGCGGATGAGGAGATCGGATACGGCGGAGCCACCTACGTGGCGGATGACTCCCGACTGTTTCACGAGATGGTTGAGCATGACAGCCGCGGGATCATTGGCGAGCCGACGATGCTGGATATCGTGCACGCTCACAAGGGGGTTGTCGGCTTCCGCGCCGTCTCTCATGGCCGGGCGGCTCATTCAAGTACGGGATTAGGAGTAAACGCCAATCTGGCGATGATTCCGTTCCTCGCTGAATTAAAAGCCATTCACGATGAAACAGAGAGCGATCCCAAGTGGCGGGATGAACGGTTCACGCCGCCGACTCAGACTTGGAACATCGGGATCAATGATCACACACGTGCTGTCAACATCACTCCCCCGGAAAGCGTCGCGACTGTGTATTTTCGACCGATGCCCGATCAGGATGCGGACGCTCTGATCGACCGGGCACGACGCAAGGCTGAGGAATGCGGAATCGATTTTGAAGTGGTGGTCCGAAGCACGCCCTTGCTCAGCGACCCCCAGTCACCCTTCGTAAAGGAGTGTCTGGAGGTTGCCGGGAAGACTGAGTCAAGGACCGTACCTTATGGGACTGATGGAGGGAAGTTGTCCATTCTCAGGAACATGATTGTCTGTGGTCCCGGTGATATCTCGCAGGCCCATACACATGATGAATGGATTGCCCTCGATCAGTTGGAAAAGGGGACCGACTTGTATCTCCGAATGATTCGTCGTTGGTGCTGTTAGTCGCGAAGATTGGTTCGTTTTTCGGAATAGACGCATGGCCTTCAATCCCGCTGAACTCGAAGCTCGTAAGGATGTTGCTGCTGCCCATCGACTTGCAGTCCTGCACGGACTCAACGAGGGAGTCTGGAATCACATCAGCCTGATTTCGCCCGATGATCCTGAGACATTCCTGATCTCGCCCGGGCACACCCACTGGTCGCAGGTGACAGCGAGCAATCTCGCGCTCGTCAACGGCAAGGGAGAGCTATTGGCGGGGCTGCGTCCGCCGATCATTCCGGGTTGGATCATCCACTACCCGATGCATCAGGCTCGTAAAGATGCTCATTGTGTCATTCATGTACACGCTCCCTACATTACCGCCATGTCGATCCGGAGTGACATGCTGTTCGAACCCCGCAGCTCGCAGCAGGCCGCCCGTTTCCACAACGATGTCGCCTATCACGAAGAGTACGACGGGACGCTCGATGGTGAGGACGAGGGTGAACGCATGGCTGCCTCGCTGGGCGACAAGCGGGTACTCTTTCTGCGGAATCATGGAGCACTGATCGCCACACACAGCGTTGCGATGGCCTATCTCGATCTCTATCAGTTGGAACGTGCCTGCATGTATCAGCTGCTTGCGACTGCAGGAGGCAGTGAAATGTCGCTGATCCCAGAGGAAGTCGCGACCGCGATGGGGAATCAGGCTCGCGCAGGAAAGCAGATTGAGCACTGGGATGGAATGAAACGCTGGATCGAACACGTTCAACCCGATTACGCCGACTGAGTCGGACACGGATTCTACCGATTAAATGTATGGGGCTGACATCAGCGTTGAGGTCGCCCCTGACGCATCGGTCGACGTTTTGGGCTGCGTCCACTCTCGGTCACTTGATTGCTGACCGACTTGTCACAGTTCTGACATGTGCACAAGAGACAGTCGGTAATCTTGAATGAGAATTGGTAATTCCTCATCAGGGAGTGAACGCGCCGATTTCGCCTGTCGATAGTGACAGTATGCCGGAGGTCATGCAGGGTCATCATGACATTGCTCTGGCTTTCTCCCCCTCTCTCGCGATCCCTTCGGAGTCCGTGCCCATGACGTGGTCGGGTACTCACAATCATTCGGCCGTCTGCTGTCGCCGGCCAAACGCTCTGGCACTGCTCATTGCAGCTGGCGCATTTACGTTTGTACACGTCAATGTTGACCCCACGACCGCCGGATCAGACCCTGCTGGCGCCCTGGAACTCTCCGCGATCGACGCCTGCCCTCCGCCGCCTCCCCTGCCGGAATCAATCAAGTCAGCAAACGGTTCTCAGTCGGCAGCCGAACAGTCCCCTAATGTTCTCACAGGCCGATGGGCCATGTTGATGCAGTCGATGATCCTTGAGAAAGGCATGCAGTCTTTCGGTGAGAATCCGGACTACACGGCCACACTCCATAAACAGGAGCGGCTGGGAGGCAAGTTGGGTGAGGTTCAAACCGTGCAGGTCAAGCTGCGACACGAACCCTTCAGCGTCTACATGAAATGGTTGACCTTCGATAAAGGCCGCGAATTGATCTACATCGAAGGGGAGAATGACGGCAAGATTCTCGTTCAGCCGGGAGGATGGAAGGGACGACTGACCGGAACTCTCGCACTCGACCCTACCGGACACCTGGCGATGTCAGAATCCCGCCATCCCCCCTCTGAAGCAGGACTCGTGCGACTGGCCGAGACACTGCTGAGCTACAACCGGAAAAACCTCAAGACCAATCGAGGCTGGACATGTGAGATGCATGACAACCAGTCGTTCCAGGGACGCGACTGTTATCTGTTCATTACGACCTATGACAGCCCAGACGTTAGCGAGATCTACCGAAAATCGGTTCAGTACATCGATAAGGAACTGTCACTCCCCATCGTGGTCAAAAATTACACTTGGGATAGCGAAGCTGATGTGGCCAAGATCGACGAGTCCACGTTGATCGAGTCGTACACCTGGACGGATATCCGCGTCGATCAGCGTCTGGCCAACGCGGACTTCGATGAGACGAACTCCAGCTACCGCTTCCAGCAGCGTTGAAATCGCGGAGACTGACGGTTACGTCAGTCGCAGATGATCGCAGAGGTCCGATGTCGACATCACGTAACCGATGTAGAACGATCCGAACTCAGCGTATCTGGCGGAGGCTTTGTCGAACCGCATCGTGTAGACAATATCCTTGATGTACTCCGGCGAGCGGCCCCAAAGGGTTACGCCCCACTCCCAGTCATCGAAGCCGGTTGATGCTGTAATCAGCTGTGAGACTCGCCCGGCGTACTTGATGCCACTGGTGGCATGCTCAGCCATCATGGCGGAACGGTTGCTGAAAGGTTCCTGATACCAGTTGGCCATCGGGTGCCTGATCTTGTTCATCGGATAAAAGCAAATCACCGGCCAGTTGGGGAACTCCGGATACAGGCGTTGCTTGTTCATCATGGGCAACCGCTGCTCATAGGCCTTCACCTTGGCGGAGTAAGACGGATCATCGGGAGACGTCCCCTCGTGTTGCAGGCGGGCTGCGTACTGCTCAACGGTCGGCACGTACTCGGAAACCTCGCTGATCGAAACGAATGAGTAGGTGGGTTCGAGGTATTCCCCGAGTGAGCAGGTTCGAATAGCCTGCACGATGGCATCGAGTTTGAGCGGGTCCGAGTCCATCATCATGATGCCGAAGTCGGCCCGATGTCCCGACACCACCGAGACCTGAATCCGTTCCGGAGCTGCAGGTCCATTCGGATCAAGAATGCTGATCAGTTCCTCCCGCCCAGCCAGGAGAGAAACGCCCTTGGGATTGGGACGCACCCGATAATACAAGTGCAGACAGTGCCAGCCCTCTGTGAGTTGCGTTGTCGGTTCGGGCAAAGACTCCTGCGCATGGGTCGGTCGATTCACGGTGTGTCGCTCCTGTGTGAGAATCGGTCGGGTTATTATCGTTTGACCGTTTTCCAAGAGCGTAGCAGGAACCGTTCCGACAAAGTAGCGGTCGGAAGTCGATCAATGCGAGAGAGCCACGGTGGCAGGAACATCAAGACAGACGACGTCCGCTGATGCCATCTTTTCCCGAAGGCGGTCATCCAGTTGAGGCAGGAATTGCAGGCTGAATGGACGGTGCAGCGATGGCCTCAATCCTGTCGAGAACGTGACACGCCCCCGGACTCGTGGAGGCAACCGATCGAGTACCGCCTGGACCATCATTTTGGGCCGTGCCGCACCGATGATCATCACGCGACTTCGCGTGAGCTGTTTGATCACACGGACTGCGAATTCGTGGCTTGCCTCTTCATTGATTCCCGGTTCATCAATTCTCCCCCAGGATGACTGCGGTAATTCAATGGTCCCGAGTTGTTGCGGAGTCCGGTCACGAAGTCTCAGATGTCCCAGAGACAGGGCAGTGTCCGCTAACAACAAAGGATGATAGTCGTAGCCGGCCAGCTGTGAGGCACGGAAGACGAGCATGTTCGTTTCCAAACGCAGTCCGCCCCGATTGCTGTATTCGGACTCGCCGTTGACCGAACGTGTCAGTGCTGCCCATTCATCGTTGAGTCGGTAATAATTCAAACTCTCAGCAGCTGCATGACTCTCGACGAGTGAATCGTGTGAAGGGCTCCAGACCGCAAGGGCCTTCGCCATGTTGTCGGTGATCCCGGACGACCGTGCGACGAGGTGATAGCCTCGGGCATGCCGAGTCTGGGCGGACGTGAAGAGAGCCTGCTCAACCTGCATGATTCAGACCTGCTCCATCAGCCATTCCAGGGGCTCGATGATGCCACGAGGTTCGATGTGCAGCGGCATGTGCTGTTTGCGACCGTAGCCATCGATCCCCATCGCGTAACTTCCCACAATTCCGGATGCGAAATACTGATGTCGGGCGAAGTGTCGGTCGCAACCTTGGACAAAGCCCGGCATGGTCGCATGTGCGAAAGCCTGTGGATCTTCCATCGCTTCCGGGCAGGCGTCAGCTTTGGTGTAGATGATGGCAATCGGCAGACGGTTTTTTCGCCAGCGAAGCGGGCCTTCACCTCGAAAGAGATTTGCAAGGTACGAGACAAGTTTCATGGCGAAGATGTCTTCTGTCCGTCCGTCATCCCGTGCCTGGGCAGAGTCGAAAAGCACGAGCAGCCCCGCAGATTTGCTAAGGACAGAACGGATGACTGGATAGGTGCTTTCATGTTCCAGTTCGAGAGCGATGGCTTCTCCTGCCAGATCAGGGGTGACAACGTCAACAATGCGTTTGGGACGTTTGGCTGGAGCCACTTCGCAATGCACCCACCGCCATTCGTCCGCCTCGGTGGGCGTCTTCTCAGGAAATCGTTGTTGTTCGAGAGCCCGGATCGTTTCCTGCTGCACATCGAGAGAGAACGGCCCGTTCGGTAGCCCGCGCAGAGAACACGTCCCTTTGGAGAGCATGTCGAGCAACATGCCCAGATAAACCGTCTTGCCGGCACCACTGGGGCCAATGACCGAGACAAATTTTGGAGGAACACCCCGTTCAGCCACAACTTTCGAGAGGTCCGCCGGAGCGTGACACCCCGGGCAATCCTGACTCTGAATTCCAAATGGTTTTTCGCAACAGACACATGTGATCTGTGCTGATTGAGAGGACGGGCGGGTGGCGGTGATCGTCATGGACTGGAACCTCAGGTCGCTGAATTCATGGTGCTTCAATCAAAGTCGGTCGGTGAGGGCGGTTCACGCAGTTGGTTGGCAGGCAGACAGCAGCGGAATCCCAAGTTGTCCGTTCGACTCAGGAAGGGTTGGCCTGTCTTGAACTGGCAAGTCGCCTGGGTCTCGAAGTAGGTGTCAAACGCGCCACCGCGAATTTCTGCTAGCGGTTGCTCGAACGACACACGCATCCCGGATGTGCCAGCGTCATATTGAAATTGAGTGGCAACCCATTCCCAGACATTCCCGATCAGCTGGTAGACGCCATTGGGAGTACACCCTTCATAGTGCTGATCGACGGGCACGGTCGTTCCCGGTCCGCCGGCCCACGTGTTTGTCTTCTCAGGGGAGAAGGTGTTACCCCAGGGATAACGGATATTGCGTCCCCGTCCGTCCTTTCCGCTGGCCCAGCTGGCAGCGTGTTGCCATTCCGTCGAGGTTGGCAGTCGTTTCCCACACCAGAGAGCAAACGCTCGTGCTTCAAACCAACTGATGCCGACCACCGGATGTGATTCTTTCCCCCGAGGGCATTTCCCTTCGCTCCAGAAGCGGGGGCCTGCGTAACCAGTCGAGTCGACAAACTGCAGAAGGTTCGGCCAGATCTCCCGAGGCCAATACTCGGTTTGACTATATCCTCCATCAGCGATGAATCTGGCAAACTGACGATTTGTGACAGCGAACCGATCAAGGTAGAAAGCGGGGAGTGTGATGGACTCCTGTTCTTCTTCCCTTTTTTCAGGAACAAGAGCCATCTCTTTTTCCATTGCCACCCAGGCCAGTGCTTGGACGTGACCCTCAAACTCTGTTGTGTTATGGCGATTCAGAATCAGGCCATAACGACTGTTGGTCAGCAACTCATCGATACCGCTCTCCGAAGTTGCGTTCCCAGAGCGACGAGCGATTCCAGCCTCGACGGCATCGCTCGATGCTGACGCTTCCGATCGTCCTAAAAATGAAAGAAGACTCACAACTTGACTCCTGACAAGAATTCCGGAGGGGGTTCTCTATCGCTTCCGCTGCGAATGTTGTCTGATTTCACGTCTCAACTGCTGAAATTCCATCGCGGGCGTTTGTGTCAGCGTGGGAATTCCAAGGTCGAACAGGTCGGTGTCCGTGAGAGATGGTTGGGCAGGTTTCTCCTCTCTGAGAGAAACTGTCTGGTCGACTGGTGCATCCATGACCGACATCTCAATCGCACTTCCCATCGTGAGGTTTTCGCGGCGTTCCATCTCGATGCGATCCCATGCCTGCGACAAGAGTCGAGCATCTTCCGCCATCTGAGTGTTTTCCCGTTCCTTCTGCTGCTCCCAGTCCGCCTGCCGCTGATGAAACTCCTCTGACTTCACCTCAAACTCCGCCATCTGCTGTGAGAACGCATCCATGGCCAGAGCGGCGTCCTGAAGACGACTCAGGTGTGTCTGCAGGAAGGACATCATCCGTTCGGTCAGACGAGACAGACGGTCAGCGCAGTTCTCAACCGCAGTGGCATCGAGAGGCTGCTCACCGAAAGGACTTTCTAGTTCGGATCGCCGCTCAATTTGTGAGGATGTCTGATCCATGAGTCATCGTGTCTCGTCAAAAATCACCAGATATTTCGAAAAAGTGTGTCTATTCAAGCTCAGCGAAAAACTGTCGGGGGGTTAGTCGGTATCGAGCGGCCGCCCTTCCAGCTTGCGCCAAAGTTTGGCCATCCGATCCGAGAATGTCGGTGTGTGAACCGGCCTCGGATCCGTCTCGTGGATTTCACGCAGATGTTCCCGAAAAGCGCGAATCCGCAGATCGGCACTGTCAGATCCCTTTTCACTTCGTTGAATCTGGGATGTGAACTGCTCCTGTTGTTTGGTCAAATCGTTCCTCATGCGGGCGATCGCAGCCTTCTCCTGAGCGAGCGCCAGCCGCTCTTCGCGAAGTGTTGTGTCAACGACGGTTGCGACTCGCTGCTCACTGTCGGTCGCACAGGACTCTGACAATTGACTTTGCAGCTGGTTACGGTCCTGTTCGACTTCCAGGAACTTCGTTTTCAGCAATGAGTATTCTTCTCGAAGCTGTTTCAGCAATCCTTCACGTGCCGAGTCGGACGGTCCGTTCGCAGCGCCAGAAGTGAGGTTCTGTTCTGCCCGGTCACGTTCACGAGTCAGTTCTTCAATGGATTTCTGGAGTCGGTCCCGCTCTGCATGCCATTCCCCCTGCCACTGACTCACCCGACGCTCAACCTCACCGATCCACGTCTCCATCTGTTCACGCTCTTCGTCTGCCGCTTTGACAGCATCTTCCGATGCCCGCAGGAGATCGTTGAGCGTTGTAATCTGAGTGTCCTTTTCCTCCAGTTCTACGAGAAGTTGCTCAAGGCGCCCGACCAGCGTCTCTGCCTCCTCTCGGCTGATTGATGACTCTGTCTCCAGCTGTGACGCATGCGGTCCTGGGAATGCATCCAGTGCATTCAGGCGGGCGTCTCTCTCCGCGAGTTCTGCCCTCAAAAATTCCAACTCCGTCTCGAGTAGCTCGGTCGTGTCGTCAGCGAATGTCCCACGGTCATAAGCAGAAACCGCAGGTTCATGCTGTTCGACCGACTCGAACGGATCGCTCTCGAAAGTCTCATCCCATGGATCAAAGTCGCGATCCCATTCCGGCGTCGTCGAGTCGCTGTCCGACTCCTCAGTCTCTGCCAGGAGGGAAGCCACTTGTTGTCTCAGATCCTCTGGAAGTTCCTCGGAAGAGACTTCAACTCTTCCCGAGTCATCGTCTTGAAACGAGTCTTCTTCAGCTTGAATGATGATTTTAGAAACCGGAGTTACTGCGACGCTCTCCGACTTAGGAGTCGCTTTCAATGACACGCCTTTGACCACGATCCTGTAGTCAGCGATCCGGATCTCTGCTCCTGGAAGGACGTACATCTCTTCTTCGACACGGCAGCTGTCGACGAATGTACCTTCGTCCGAACTCCAGTCGCGAATCTTGATACCGGCTTCGTCTGCCTCCATGGAGCAATGCATCCCGGCGACAGAATAGCCATCAAGCCGCAAACCGCACGCCGCGCTGCTGCCAACAATCAACACATGACCGGGCTTCAACTCATGACGGAAGAACCCCCCATCAGGCCGGAAGACCTCCAGGGTGATCAAGAGTGATTGGCTGTTATCGGTGACTGTAAACATGGTGGACATGAGACTCTTCAAAATCAGGAGGCACAGGCAGGCACGGAGGAGGCTTCTCGGGATTTGTCACGCGTCGTTGCTTCGACTCCTGACAACGACTGGTCGATCACTTTCAGGCACAACTCCGACGTATACGGCCGCGTGAGATAGGCATCACACACAACGGGTGTATGGGCAGGCGCGTCACGATCCGTTCGCGATTGCAGCACACCGATGAACTTGACGTCTATATTCTGAGCGGCCAGTTCCTGCTGAACCTGTGCTGCAAAGGTGATCTCCGCATCAGTCTGCAACGGCAGAATGATGACATCCGGCCGACTCCGTTTGAGAAGCAGGCGAACTGCCAACTGGTCTCGAACCATTTTCAGCGTCAAGCGATCCGTCTGATCCTGGAGACCAAGTCTGAGAGATCGAGCTGTATTCGCATCGCCCTCCAGAATGACAACCTGCGGGATGTGTCCCGTCGATTTTCGATCGATCAAGTCGGCCAGACTCAGTCCTTGAAGGACTCGTCGAGTTTCATTGAAGTCCCGCCCCATGCGTGCAGCTAAATCTGAGGCTGTGATGGGATCACCCACGCCGCTGAGAATCTGCAGGTGTTGAGCTGACAAGCCCGCACGATCCAGATTCTGTCCGCGAATCGCTCGACGTGAGTAGTGAACACGATCCAATTCTTTTGCAAGTTCGTGCTCGGGGCAGTGCAAGGTTGCTTCGACCAGCAATGCGACAAGACTCGAATCCAGCGGTAGTTTCCGGAATAGCGGAGAGGGCATCCGACCGGTTTCAAATCGAAACCCCTTGAGTTCACTCTGGAAGCACTTCCACACCAGCATTGCTGCCTGATGACGCAAGACTTGTCTGAGCAACCGTGGATCGAGCACTTTGCGATCAAGCAGTTCCACCAGCCCGTCCACTTCCGAACAGAGTTTCCCACCAACAGTCAGATTCAGAACGGGAGCGATATCACGGAGAGACTCCGGAAGAGATTTGGCGATCTCTTTGGAGTCGATGCCGGTTCCCGTGACCGCCTGGATCCGCCCCTCGTCAGCGTAGAACCAGATGCGTGCCGTGCCTGCCTGAACTTCGAGGACTCCGCTCTTGACGCCGTTGTTCACGAAGTCCAGCACCTCACGAAGCGAAAACGTGTTGAAGGTCCCGGCGAAGTCCGCTTCTTCCAGGGCGTTGATCACTTCAGGTACCGCAGTACCGTCGGCTTGCGACTGCACGATCAGCCGACCCGTGTCGAGAGCATTGGCAACCGTCGTGATCAGCAACTCCTCCGTGTAGGGCTTCGGGAGCATGTCGACGACGTTGGCAGAATCGGCATATTCCACATACGCTTTCTTGCGCAGAGTGGAGCTGATGACAACCGGAGTGTGCTTTACCTCGGGAATTTCAAGCAGCTTTTGACAGACCTCGAATCCCGTCGTTCCGGGAAGTTGATGGTCCAGAAGGATCATGTCAGGCCGGATCGATTGAGCCTGCTCCAGACCTTCTTCCGCATTGGGCGCAAGAATGACACGATAGCCTTCCGGACTGAGAGTGTTGTCGACCAGGCGGCGAATTGTCGCGCTGTCATCAATGACCAGGATGGTTGTCTGGCTCATGAGTCAATAATCCTTAGTGAGTCGTCGTAGGAATCAGTGCAAGTTGTCGTAAAACGTCTTCAACCGCAGTGGCTGAGACTGGCTTCGCGATGAAGCCGTTGGCTCCTAATTGTCGTGCTCGCTCTTGTGTTTCCGCTTCGCTACGGGTTGTCACGATGACCACCGGTTCGGCAGGGTCTCGATCACCTCGCTTGAGTTCGCTCAACAGGTCAAACCCACCGAGTCGCGGCATCTCCAAGTCGGAGAAGACTGCATCAAATGACTCGGTCCGCAGCACTTCGAGTGCCTCAAGTCCGTCACTGACCTCTGTGATTTCAAAACCGTAGGGTTGGAGTGTCTGAACTAATCGACGCCGGGCACTGAGCGAGTCGTCGGCGACGAGGATACGTCGCAGATCGGCGATTTGTGGGTGGTTTGCTCGTTGATCACTCACTCGGCGATCGGCATTCAGGTCAGATGAAGCCAGTGAGCTTGCAGCCTGTTCGAGGCGATTTCCGTCGAGGAGCAAGACAACCTCACCCGATCCAGAAAGGCTCACGCCGCTCAGGAGGGGATGTCGCCGCAACAATTGAGGTAATGGTCGCACCACGACTTCCTCCGTGCCGAGGATGGCGTCAACCGAAAGTTCCAGTTGATCGAGCGTGCCGCCATGTGATCCACGCGGAAGCATGCGATTTGAATTCTCATGTCGATTTCGACCGTTGGTGAGCCGTTTGATGCTCAAAATGCGTTGTGAGCCGGCTTCATCCGTTCTTCGGACTCCCAGGACATCAGCCATCGTCAGAGCGGATTGGACCGCGATTTTCGAGGTAGGCATCGTGTCAGATGTCGAGAGAACGAACTGCATAGGCATCCCGAACAGTTGTCCTCCACAGCGGACGATGAGAGAGTGTTCAATCACGGATGGCAGAGGAATGCTCAGTCGAAACGTGGTGCCTTTTCCGGCGACCGAGTCCACGTCGATCTGACAATTACATCGATCCAACGCCGCTGCAACGACATCCATGCCGACGCCCCGTCCGGCGACCTCGTTCGTTTCGCTGCGTGTCGAGAAGCCGGGGTGGAAGATCAATCGAGTCAATTCTTGCTCAGAAATTGACCGATCCGCAGGCAGCAGGCCTCGTTCGTGGCCGCGGTGGCGAATCGCATCAAAGTCCAGGCCCCCGCCGTCGTCACGAATTTCCAGAATCAACAGGTGAGAACTGCCGAACGCTTCGACTGTGATTGTCCCTTCTGCAGGTTTGCCCGCTTTGCGGCGGACCTCTGGTGACTCGATGCCATGTCCGACTGCATTTCGCACAAGATGCAGCAGCGGCTCATAAAGGCGCTCCTGAAGCGATCGTTCTAACCCTGCATGTTCACCAATGAATTCGAGTCGCACCTGCTTCTGCTCGACTCGCGCCGCATCACGGGCGACCCGTTGCAGTCGTTGAAACAGTCCCGAAAGTGGAAGCCGCCTCAATTGCACGAGTTGTTGACGAAACTGTTGGATGAATTGAGAGACCGAACGGTTCTCATCAGCCATCGACTGCCGGGTTGATTGCAGGACCGATGCAATCTCACGCACATCGCTGGTGATTTCCTTGAGATACCCTCTCGCCTGTTGACGATCGGTCGACTCAGCATCGCTGCCGGGTCGATGTGAATATGAACTGCTGAATCCGAACTGATTGGCAAATGATTCCAATCGCAGTGTGCAGCGACTCAATTCGTCCGCAGCACGGTCGACTTCCAGCACCCGCTGATCACGCCGGCGTCTCCAGGTCACAAGTTCCACCAGCAGGTCCATCAGCCTGTCAAGTTGTTGCGACTTGACACGAACGGATTCATCACCCGGCTCGTCAGAACGATCATGTGAGAAGGACACCGGAAGGCTCTGCCTGGCCACCTGAGGTGCATCAGTGACAGGACGAACATTCGCCGAATCAGCTGCCGGTGACTTTTTCAGCGAATTCACTTGAGTTCGAACTGCGTCAACACAAGTCAGCACCGGTTCGAGCTGTTGACTGTCGGTCACGGAACCCGCACTTTGCAGCCATTCCTCGACGCTGTGCAGATGAGCGGCGAGGTTGACCAACCCGACACTGGCCGATGCTCCCTTGAGAGTGTGCAAGTCGCGTCCCAACTGCTGTAGCGGTGCCGTTGAGTCCGAAGAGTTCTCGAACTCCAGCACGGCTCGTTCCATCGACGCGAGGCATTGCTCAACGTCCTCCTGATAGGCCTCAAGCAATTCGTCATCCAGATCGATCAGTTCGGGAGCGAACACCTTAATCGATGTCGCGTTCTTCCCAGCTTGAGGGACCGCATTTGATTGACCTGAGATGGACTCCGGCTCTTGATCGCGATCGTTGGCAGTATTCGCCCCCCCTCCCAGTGTGGAAAGGATCAGGTCGACCTGTTGAGTTGAGAGGTCTGTGAACTGGTCTCCGTCGGCATCGTCTGAGTCAATGGCCTGATCAAGAGCAGAGGTCTCCCAGGACGAATCGCTTCCAACCAGAGTCAGATATTCTCCCCAGCGATGTCGGGCCTCTTCGGCCAGCGTCAGCAACGAGGCTGCCTCGACTGCCAATGGATCAGCGAGCGAAGCACCCACATTCGGCAAAGCTGATTTTACGAAATCAATGATCTTCTCACTGATCTCAGTCATTTGTTCGTCGGAACCGTCCGCAAAGCACTCGACAATTTCAAGGAGGCTTGCGAGTGTCTTCACGCTTGAAAGCCAGGAATCGTCAGCGACCGATTCCAAGTCCTCGGTGGCACTAATGAGACACTGGCGTGCGACTCCCGAATAGGACGGATCATGAGCGCAGACGTCGAGTGCCTGCTCGATCGGAATCAGCAGTTGTTCAACTGTGTCGGGATGTTGCTCAGCCGTGTTCATTGATCCTGCCTATTCCACAAGGCTCAGTTCAGGAGAGACCGACGAGAGGATGGAATCTGTTGGACTTCCCGATCGACGGTCAGAGAGATCGGCAGCGTTTGTGCGCTGACGCCCGCGATGGTTCTCCGCCTGCATGCCGGCACGCAGTGGTGCGAGCGTGTGATTGAGCGTCTCGACATGCTGGGAGATGGAGCGAATGGTCCAACCGGCCCCTTCCGTTCGGCTACGGATGCTTCGCGTTGTCTCGGAAATGCGCTCGACAGCAACAACCAGATCCTGTGTGAGATGAAGTTGCTGACCGGCAAGACGGGAGATGTCTTGAATGCGTGCGACCGACTCCTGACAGGTCTCTCCGATGAGCCCCAGTTGATTTCGGGTCGATGACATCCGTTTGAGCTCGGCATGCACATCTTCACGCTGTTCGGCCATTGCTCGGATGGACTCGTCGGTTTCGGTCTGAATTGTCTCGATCAGGTTGGAAACCTGTCGGGTCGCCTGAGCGGCCTGTTCTGCCAGCTTGCGGACTTCCTCAGCGACGATTGAGAATCCTCGTCCCTGTTCGCCCGCACGGATGGACTCAATGGACGCATTGAGAGCCAGCAAGTCTGTCCGGGAAGAAATCGCCGTGATGGTTTCGACGATCGCTCCGATAGCTTCTGTTCGTTCACCCAAAGCTCGCAGCTTCCGCTCGGCACCTTCGACACGCGTTCGGAATCCATCAATATGTTCGAGGTGCTGTTCGACCATTGAACGGGCCTGTGACGCCACTTCCCCTGCCTTGAGAGCTGAACGTTGTGCAGCGTTTGCGTTCTCGGCGACCGAGTCGAATTGCAGGGAGAGTTGCTCGACATAGGTTGTCGTCCGATTGACTGCTTCACTTTGGTCCTCCGCTCCTGCGGCGATCTGTCCCGAGTTCTCCTGCACCTCGCTGACTTGGGTTGAAATCTGATCGAGTTCGGATTTGAGTTGTCCGTTCAACTGGTGAAGCACGCGCTTGAGTTGTGACACGGCACTGCCGATGCGGTCCGGGCCGTCACTGGAGTTCCCCTGACTGATGGCCTCAAGAAGAGATTCAATTTCCTGTGCCTGGTGACGCGCATTGGAGACCGCATCCGACCAGCGGACTGCCCGTGAACGGATGTGTTTGATGACTTCCTGCACATCTTGAATGGGATGAGTCTGAGATGGAGTTTCGCTCCGGGAATGGTCAGCCTGCTGAATGAGTCGCAAACCTCCACCAATGCTGCGACTCAACGCGAAACCGATCGCACCGCTGATGCCAATCGCAACAGCTGCCGCTGTGATTGCAGAGGTAGACCCCGGGCCGATCATCCAGAGCACTCCCGCTCCAATCGCGGCTGCAGTCACGTGGGACAAAGTCAGGAAGAGATTGAGTTTCATGGCAAGAACCTTATGGCACAGTCTGAACGCTCAGCTGCGTAGCGATTTCCTGGCAGGAAGTGCTGTGAGAACTTTCCGGCGACCACATGTGATTCAGAAAGTCGGAAGCAACCCGATAGAGTCGATTGACGTCAAGGACGCGGATGACCTCATCTCGAAAACTGGCCGTCCCGAAAAACAACCGGGACGCTGTGTCCTCATGTGATCCGTTCGTGGATGCGAGTTCGAGTCTCTCCAGCCCCATCACTTGTGATATCGCCAACGCCCATGCACCGTTATTGGTGTCAATGACCAGCAGATATCTGATCTCGTTGTCACCGGCTGTTGTTCCCTTGATGAGAGAGTGCAACGAAAGCACGGGGACGAATTCGTTCCGTAGGTGGCATAGACCTGCGACACAACTCGGTGATTGGGGGACTTCCACAATCGGAACTGCTTCGACGGCTTCACGGACGTCACCGGCTGCGATCGCGTAGGCATCGCGACCGACGCGGAACACGCAGTAGTCATCAGTCGGGTAAGAGTCGGCTGTTCTCATTAATGACCTCCCTGATGGGTTGCGGCGTCAGTGGCATTCATCTCCTGCCGCAATCGATCTGCAATCCTTGCCTTGATTGCGGCCAGCCGGGATTGATCGTCATCCGTTGGGAGGGACACATCGATCTTTGTTGGTGCGGGAATCGAGTCCTGTGATCGAACAGCTTTGGTTAATGGCTCTGCAGGTTGACTAACGACGACCGGCGAGAGAATCGGCTCAAGTCGAATTTGAGAAGAGACGGTTTGTTGATTGGGGATGAGACGCGCTCTCTGAGGAGAAAGGGTCGCGAGAATGTCATTCAACTCATTCCTGATATCAGTGGAAAACCTGCTCAGTTCTATACTGCAGTCACTCAGGTGATTGATCAGCTGCGTAGTGGTGCCGCTTACTGCTGGACAATCACCCGTTGGGTGGTGCGCAGGAGCGGAATGACTCTGTGCGGTTGCAGTGGAATCAGACATGATTGGACTTACTCGACAGCGACGATTTGCACGAAGATGCCACTTGTGAAATGTGGCCGAAATGATTGATCAGGATCGTGCAACGGTAAACGTATGAATGACATCAAGAAGTTTTTGTGAAGTGACAGGTTTATGGAGGTATGCTCCCAGCTTGTCTCCCAGCATCTCCAGAGCGTGAGACTCAAGCGATGTCAGGAAGATAATGGGGAGTTCACTCCACGGGGGTCCTTGAGATTGAAGCTCCTGGCAGACGCCATAGCCATCCGTGTCGGGCATGTTGATGTCGAGAATGGCCAGCATCGGCTGTTCTCGATAGATTTGTTCCAGTGCAGCCTGCCCCGTTTCGGCTTCGATGACATCGATGCCTTCTCTGCTCAGGATTTGTCTCACCCGAGTGCGAATGGTGCGACTATCGTCGGCGACAAGAATTTTGGGCGAAGACATCAGCGATCTCGACAGAAAACCAGTTTTGGGGAGCCCACAGTCACGCAACTATAGGTCGCCTCTCGATTGAGACAGGCTCATGTGTCACGTCAGGGTGAGGGATTCGCGGCAGCGGGAGTTGTGTCCGAGTTCTGACGGTTGTACGGATGTTGCCTATGCCGACTGACCAATCGAAGAATCCGATTGCAGGACCTTCGAGAATGCCGCCTCAGTCATTGCTCCTCAGCTGAGAATGTCGATACGAATGGAAAAGCAAAATGAATCGACAACAAGATGGTGCACGTTGTGAATCACGCGAGTTTCGTACTCAGCGAGTAAGGCGTTGTTCCTCTGGAATGAGGGAAACAGGCTGCTTCTGACAGAAGAGACTTGATTGGCGAGGAAGTTCTGCAACAGGTTGCAGCGGGATCCAGAGCGATGTTGACGCAATCCAGGAAGGACCCCAGAATTCCCTCAACGCGATCCGGTGACGTCCCTGAGTAGAAAGAGCACTGCACAATGAGTTCTTACGAAACAGCCACCCGGTATTTCGAACAGGCAGCGAATGTAATGGGGATCTCCCCGAACATGAGAAAGCTGTTGCGGACTCCGCAGCGGGAGGTGAAAGTACAGGTTGCTCTGGAGATGGATGACGGGCAGGTCGAAACCTTCATTGGATACCGAGTGCAGCACGACAATGCCCGCGGTCCGATGAAAGGGGGCTTGCGATTTCACCCTGAAGTGGACGCGGATGAAGTGTTGGCGTTGGCAACGCTGATGACCTGGAAAACGGCGATCGTCAACATTCCTTATGGAGGAGCCAAGGGAGGAATCTCGATCAATCCGCGAGACCTCAGTCCGGGTGAACTGGAGCGAGTGACCCGGAAGTTCGTCGACGAGATCCATGACATCATCGGTCCAGACAAGGACATCCCGGCTCCCGATATGGGCACCGGTCCACAGGAGATGGCATGGATCATGAACCAGTACGGGAAGTATCACGGATACAACCCCGCCTGTGTGACCGGAAAGCCGGTCGAACTGCATGGGGCGGACGGGCGGAATGAGGCCACCGGTCGAGGGGTTGCCATCCTGACCAAAGCCCTGCTGGATCGATATATGGCCCCGATCAAGGAGGCTCGAGTGGCAATTCAGGGATTTGGCAATGTGGGTTCGTTCGCCGCTTCATTCCTGCACGACATGGGTGCCCGAGTCGTCGCCATCTCTGATGTTTCCGGAGGGATCTACAATCCAGAAGGTCTCGACATTCCGGCACTGTTGAAGTATCAGTCAGCGAATGGCAGTGTCCAGGACTTTCCTGAAACGGAACCCATGAACAATGCTGAACTGCTCGCGGCGGATGTGGAAGTCCTGATCCCTGCCGCCATTGGGAACGTGCTCACGGGAGAGAATGCAGGCGCTGTGCGGGCAAAGTTCGTCATAGAGGCCGCCAACAATCCAACAACTCCTGAGGCTGATGAGATTTTCCATGAGCGCGAGATCATCGTTCTGCCCGATGTGCTTGCCAATGCTGGTGGAGTAACCGTCAGCTATTTCGAGTGGGTGCAGAACCGGCAGCACTTTCGATGGGATCTGCAGCGGGTTCGCGATGAGCTGGATCGCATCATGATCGACAGTTTTGAGAAGGTACTGACGATCGCCCGCGAAAAACACATCCCTCTCCGTGTGGCTGCCTACATTCTGGGGATTGGTCGGGTTGGCCGCGCCACTGTGCTGGGCGGAATCTGATCGGTTGAAAACTCCACTTCATTCAAAAATCTAAACGAACACTTCCAAGCAACGGCATGAAAGAATTTGTCAACGAACTGACCTCCTGTTCTTTGTTTCAGGGCCTGAATCGCGATGAGTTGGTCCGACTGTTCGATCTCGTCGAAACCGAGACGTTTGATGCAGGGACCCGAATTCTGGTCGAGGGACGGACTTATCGGACCCTGTGGGTGATTCTGCGTGGTACTTGTGAGGTCGTCCGGCAGAGTGGCAACGGTGTCGATCAGCAACTGGCCGTGCTCGAGCCGGGAGGGATCTTTGGGGAGATGTCCTTCCTGCAGGAAGCGCCGCACTCCGCGACAGTGAGAACATTGTCGGAGGTGGAGGTTGTCCGATTCATGCCATCTGCTTTCGAAGTGTTGAAACAATCCAATCCGGCCATTGCGATGAGAATCACCTCGAACTTGGTTCAACTGCTCTCAGACCGATTGCGACGAATGGACGCCTGGATTTGCGAGCTGATCGCTCAATCCGAGGACCGTCGCCATCACGCGGAGTGGAAGGACTTCCAGTCGAAGCTCTACACCGACTGGTCATTCTGAGTCTGAGTTCAATCCACTCATTCGTGCATCCAAGAATCGTGAGCATGTTCACGATGGAAGCAGAGTGTGAAATGAGGATTCGTTGGAGCAGCGAGATGTCAGTCGTTGCTGCGTTTGCCGCCACCTCGTCGACCGCCGCGGCGCGAACCCGAGCGACCCTGGCCTCCCCTGCGGCGTTTTCCCTCGGAATCCGCATCGCCCGAATTGGAACTCGATCGACGTCCACTGGGACGGACCAGATACCCAATCGCCTCTTCCCAAGTCGGGATGTTCGCGTTCCGTTGGCGGTCGCCTCGGGAAGTCGTTGTCAATTCCTCCTCTTCAGGTTCGGAAGACTCGGATTCCAACTGATCGCTCTCAGTGGTCGTTGCTTCAGATTCGCCTGTGGAAGTACGACGACCACGCCTGCGACGTCCGCCACGTGACCGTCTTCGTTTTTTGACGGATTCCTTCGAGTCTCCGTCATCATCAACTTCGAGTCCAGCTCCAAAGCCATCATCATCGTCCGACAAGGGCTCGTCGGATTGACTGCTCAGAGTCTCATCTGGTTCGAAGTCTTCCTCTTCAGTGTCAAGGTTGGCATCAGACCTCTCTCCCGCTGGAGAGGATTGTTCTGAGGTGTCTTTCCTGCCTCTCCTCCGCCGTCCTCGCCTGCGACGTTTTCGCGGCCGGTCCTCGGCGTCCTCGTCCTCTTCAGAGTGGATGTCCGAACGAGAGGGACAACTCGCAGCCTGAGTTTTTGCATCCTCAAGGCCAGCTCCAAACTCGTCATCGTCCAGAAGTTCGTCGGTCTTGCTGAGCGATTCGGCGACTAAGTCCTCAAAGGACGACTCCTCTTCTTCATCAGCGACAAAGGAGGTCACCGATTTTGATTGAGCAGTCGGTTCGTCATCCCATTCCCAACCTTCAAGAGCATCCCAGTAAGAATCGTCTGATCCCTCAGAGGAAATCTCTTCCAACTCTTCTTCTTCGACAGACTCCGAGTCATCGATCAGTTCTTCATCCAACAAATCGTCAGACTCAGTTTCCTCGGTTCTAACCGGCTCACGAGCTGACTGATGCCCGGAACTACTGGGACCTTGCACGATCTCATCCTCGGGGTCCAGCAGCGATCCACCGAAGTCATCATCGTCGTCCTCATCAAAGGCCGAAACACTACTCTTGGAGACCTTATCCTGTGACGCCAATTCGGAAGAGGGCACTTCTTCAGCCAAGGGGACATCCTCAGAGAATAGATCATCCTCCAAGTCGAATTCCTCGACCTCAAAGGGTTCCATCTCTCCCGGTTCGGCTGACAGGTCGACACCAAACAGGTCTTCAGCAAGTGATTCGAGTTCGTCGTCAGAAGGGTCTGACGGAATTGGATGAGTCGTCATAGTAAGCGAAGTTAACGTGGGCGAATGGCCAATGCAAGGCTCGATGTCCCTGTGAGTTCACTACTTGTGGCCGTTCACCCTTGAACATAGAAAAACCCCGCTTCCTGTCGAGAATCGGGGTTTGACGATGTTCGTATTGCAGTTGAACAACTCAGCGGTTGCTGGCTCCGGACGCTTGCGAAATGCGATTTTGCAGATCCTTAGCGGCTGCGAGATTCTTGTACATGGGGCCCGGCTTGGCGTATCCCTCAAATCGACCAAGGAGATCAGCATCCGGGCTCAGCACGATCGTGCATGGCAACGACTCGACTTCAAGGATTTCAGCAATCTTCTTGTTCTCGTCGACATCGATATGCACGGGAACGAAAGATTCATTGATGTATTTCGCCATCTGCGGATTTTCGAGTGTCGTCTTTTCGAGCTTCTTGCACCACCCGCACCATTCGGCACCAAACACAAGCAGCATCGGTTTGTTGTCACGACACGCAATTGCGTGGGCCGCCCTCAGATCGGGCTGCCATTGAAGTGGAGACGAGTCCGGCTCTGCTGCCGATGAGAACCGCCCGCTGAAAGCGGCTACGCAGACACCCAAAGTCGCCAAATACGCCAGTTTACGCCGCATTTCTTGCTCCTCGTCTCATTACCAGGCCAAGCTCATGGTCCTGAGAAACTTATCGGAGTTTGACTGCGGTCAGCTCTGTGAGAATGCGCACAGAAGTCGAGAATTCGATGGCTTCAGGCCCTGCAAGATCTAACCCGAGACAACAGGGGCAAATAAGCTAAGACAGGAAGGTCTTTTGGCTTTGTTTTCAAGCTTTGCACACCCCACCTGTACGAGTGGCTGGCTGCCTACGCATATCTTGGGGAACTCAAAGATTGTCAGCTCAGAACAACGGTCGTCCGCAGGGGAACGGCGGGCACTCGGGAAACATCTCGTAAACAACATCAGGGGAGGGGCTGACATCATCGCTGATGCGGACTTCCTGTGTGGCAGACACCGTCTCGGCCGCCCGACTGGTCACCTTCGACGAAAGAGTTGCGGTTCCGTTCTTCACGGCCTCCGTCGTCAAGCGGGTCCGAAAGACCTCTCCTGCTGAGATTCGAGGGATTTTCAACTCAAGGGTGTGGCCATTCGGGTGGTCCAGTTCGTCGGTTAACTCGACTGCCAGGACAAGGTTCTCGATGTCATCACCTCCCCGATTTTGAACTTCGAACACTGTTTTGACATCTGCCCCCGATGCCACTGCCTGCGGTGCGAACATCTCAAGGCTGAGCGGTTGAACCGGTTCCTCAATGCGCACCGGCTCGGGTTCAAACTGAGGCATGAACTCCTCTGCGGGCTCCTCTTCAAAGGGGATCACCTCGGGCAGAGGTTCCTGATCAACGGGCTCTGCCTCCGGTTGAGGCAGAGGCATCGGTTCGGGCTCATCGAAGAACTGTGGAATAGCGGATGCTGGGGGCTCTGGTTCCGGCTCAGGTTCCAGAGCAACCGGCGGCGGCTCAGGGCGAGGAGCGCGCACGTTACTCACAGCAGCGACGCGGGTCGTGACCTGCACCGCACTTTTGTGAGTAAGGAGAACCTCCGAGTTGGGTTGCATCTCGATTTGAAGCTGCCGGCGCTCACCGGGACGCAATTCGGACAAGTCCCAGACAAGCGACTCGCCGATGACCTTGGCTGGTGGGCTTGTACTGCTGACTCGCTGAATCTCCGAGAGCTGTTCCCGCACCGTCACACTGTCGAGTGTCTCTTCGCCGACGTTCTTTACATTCAACGTGTACTGTAAGGGCTGACCGACGGGCGCATGTCCAGGTATGGTTTTCTCGATCACGACGCTGGGGTGACGCTGGGTCGAGAATTGATCCAAAGGTTCAACAATGGATTCCGGCTGAATCCAACTCGGGGCTTCGATTGTTGATCTCACACCCACTCGTGATGCATAGGGAGTGAAATTCAATGCTCGCTGGATTCGATCCAACCTCGGTTGTCCCCACTGATCGTAGATTGCCGACTGCCCAAACCGACGAGCGAGCTCTTGAACGTCAATCCGCGTGGGTGTGGAAACGACGCTGATCTGCTGTCGGGAACTCCACCCGGCTGGCAACATAAGATTCGCCAGTTGCATCTGCAATTCCGGGAGTGAGAGGTTGAGGTTTGACTGCGGAAATACCTGTTGACGTCCTGCTGGTGTCTCGAAAGGATCAAACTCAGGCTCTTTCGGCGCAGGTTGTGACAGATCGAAGGCAGGCAGTATCTCCAGTGTCGCAATACCCTGCGTCGTCGCAGCCGGCTGGGCAGGTGGCGGAATGCTGGCGGGCACTGCCGTCGTGATGGCAGGCATGAGGAACAACAGGATTGTGAGAATGATGCCCATGACTCCGGAGACGGCTGCCCCAGTCCACACGGGCAAGCCACCCAGCCAGCCGAAAGCAGTTTCAATCCCACGAACGAGGTCGGACAGAAACTCGTGAATCCCGATGATCAGCCATCGCCACAAAGTGTTGAGGACCGCAAAGGGCCACAACATTGCGTCACGGATGTCATCCAGGAATTCGTCAATCGGATGGGTGAAGAACCAAAGCACCCGCAGCAGGAATCGCTTGAACTGAATCCACCCGGCAGCGATCTCCGGGAAGATGTACCGAAAGCTCAAATAGCGTTTGTGCCGCTTCATCCATGGGTAAGCACTCACAGCTTGTCTCCTCCTGCCCCTCCTGGTCATGACCCGTCGACGTTGATCGTGTCGGCGAGTCGCTGCCTCCCTCGGAGTCACCCCCGCACGCGACTGAGATGAAAGAACACGTCGCGATGGTGCGTTGGATACCAAAACAGGCCGATCATGGGAAGACGGAACGACTTGGGTACTCTAACCTGCGATGAAGTTCAGAAAGAAAAATCATTCCACCCAACTGATGAGCGAGTTGTGAACAGAGAGTCATCTGGTTGCAGTGCGATGAATCTGTACTGCATTTTGAGGAAATCGAAGGTCAAACATCACAACTGGCAGAAGATGCCGGATTGGTCTTGGCGGCTTCACAAGGGGCGTCGTATACTCCCGCCCCGCTCGCGGCAGGCACTGGATGGTGCTGATTCAAACCGCGACGGTTCATCAGAAGCACGCCCGTGCACGGAGGCCAAGCGTGAAGAGACTTCTCATCGTTGGTGCTGAAACCGTTGTGGGGGCAAACCTCGCAACCGAAGCATCTGACCGGTATCAGGTCGTTGCCCTGACACACGAACCCCGCGTCTCAATTCTCGGTTGCGAAATGCTGACCGCCGGGAAGGACGGCCCGAGCCCGCAGGAGTGGCTGGAAGACCTGCAACCTGATGCGGTCGTCCTGTGCGGCCCCGCGTCCCGGTCAGCCTGGGATTCCGCCACGGAAACTGTCATCGACGAACAGATGGTCTTATCAGCTGGTGAATGGGCGGCAGCCTCTCGCTCGCAGGAGTGCCATTTCACTTTCATTTCCTCAGATGCTGTCTTCTCCGGACCGTGGATGTTCCATGATGAAGACAGCCAAGCTTTTTGTCCGTCTCCGGGTGCTCGATTGATACTTCGAGCTGAGAAGATGGCTGCCGAACAATGCCCGCAGGGATTGATCATCCGGACCAATGCCTTCGGCTGGTCACCTGCTGGAGGTTCAGTGGGTTGGATCGATCAGATCCTTGCGGACCTCGACCGTCGGTCACTCCAGAACTACGACTTCTTGCGACACGGTACGCCGATCCTGGCCACCGATCTAGCAGACATCCTTCTGCGTGCGATCGACGAAAATCTCACCGGCTTACACCACGTTGGAAGTGCTGAACGAGTGAATCCGTTGCAGTTCGCGCAACGGTTGGCCGATCACTTCGAACTCCCGTGGCTGTCTGTCCGACGAGCTGAGGAATCTCTGGATGAGCCGGTCGTCGGCTTCGGGGCCGGCGAGACCTCTCTGCAGACCAAGAAGATCCGCAAAGCCCTGTGCGTGGCGATGCCCATGCTCTCGGAGGGACTGAGCCGACTCCGTGCACAACAGCAGGACGGCTACTGTGACCAGTTCGGACCGGATCATCCGGTCGCTGTTCGACAGAGTGCCTGAAAGAATCAGTGGGTCAGACTGATGAAAAGGCCCGGCTTGGAAACAAGCCGGGCCTTTATTGTTCTTGACCACACATTTTTTCAGGCAGCGAGGTCGCAATCCCGTCGACGTCGACGGTTGACAGCGAGAAATGCCAGACTCCCAACACCAAGCATGGCCATACTGGCGGGCTCCGGGACAGCATTCAGCTGAATGTTATCAAAGTCGGCTGTCTGACCGGCATTGGCTCCAGAAAGCACGATGCGGAAGAAGGCAGTTGAGGAACCATCCAATGCATCGATGGCGCTCAAATCATACGAATGAATATGATAACTGGCGTCCATGTTTGTCACGGTCGAAAAGCTGGTAAACGTCACATTGTCGGTCGACCAAAACAGTTCGCCATCAAACCCTTGTCCACTTCTCTTGTAAGCAAACGAGAGCACCGGATTCATGTAAGCTGACAAATCAGCTTGCATTGTGAATCCAAGACCGTTGGTTCCATCTTCTGTTAGACTCAAGGCGCTCCCGGCAGGGGTGGCTCCGACCGCGTTGTTAGTCGTACCCGTTGGGGCAGACAGGGCCGTTGATGGCCACGCTGCATCAATTGTCAGCGTTGCCCCCGCATCCGTGCCCATGTCAGACAGGATCGAATGGTCATCACCGTTGTAGGTGTTGAAATTCCAGTTCGCGACAAGTGATGCTTCGACCGAACTGGTGGTGATAGTAAGCGCAATGATTCCAACAAATGTGAGCGTAGCCCGCATGGTCGGGTCTCCTCAGGAAACCCCATCGCAAAGCCATTCTTGAGCGGTCAGCAGATGGTCACTCGTGTGTGTGGCCCGTACTTCGTGTCCGAGTCGATACAACCGGTATCACCATTTCAACTTAGTGACTCCCCGGACCACTCACCAGAACAATCTGGGAAAAATACTTCGAGGATGAGAAACGTGAGCTATGTGAACCTAGCCACTGAAGCAGTGGGCGCATGATCAGTGTTTATGCTCTACGTCTTACGATTATCGAGCAGAATCATAGTCGCAGGGGGGCACGATTGACCTTCCCCGTGGAGGCGATCGCCGTGATCAATGTCACTCACTCTGGGAGCCATTCCATCAAGTCAGATCGGGCAATGCTGCTCGAGGGTACTCCTCTCCTGCGAGTACCTTGAACTGGGCTTCCAACTGGTGGATGTAGACCTCGCTCGTTTCCAGAATGCGGCACCCTCGGTCGCGGGCCTCGCTGAGAAGTTCGTGTTCGATGGGAGGATTGCTGACATCCATCACCAGCATGCTGGGTTTCAGCAACGAAGGGTTCAGACAGCCGTGCTTCTGACCACATTGTAAATCAGCATCGGCAATGACAACCACGTCCGCCAGAGTGTCATAGACCGATTGATACGGCACGTGACGGCAGCCCATGAGATTGGCAATCTGCAGGGACGCCTTGTCGTTCGGACCACAGATGCTCACCAGCCCTTTTCGTTGTGTGACCGCAAAGGCCATCGCCTGCGTTACCCCGCTACTCCCCAGAATGAGCACGTTACGCCCGTCGAGAGGCCGCTCACCCGACTTCGTCTTGCCGAGTGCCGCTTCAAGGAGCGTCAGCCCGCTTCTCCAGATCGTGTTGTAACCGTGCCAGCCATCTTTGCGATTAATCAGCAGGTTGACGTACTGACTCTGAAAGTCCTGCTTGTCGACGTGAACCGCCATCGGCAGAATCTCACGGCCTCGATCCCCGAACACCAGCACGCCGGTGATGTGCAGCTTCTCAAACATCTTACCCAGGCGATTGAGATCTCCGATCTCGATGGGGAGGCAGCGGACGTTCTTGCCGAGGTGCTTGAACCCTGCGTTGATCGCCTTGGTCGTGATCGTGGCTGCTTCTCCCATTCCCGCGATGGCGACGAATGTCGTTTTGCGATCAATGTGGTGAAGATCGTAAACCTCGTCCAACTCGAAGACGGTCGCCTGCCCTTCGTGTGCTTCCATGCCGTGTTCAAGTGCAGCATAGATCCACGGCGACCCGTACTTGTGCCCCAGCAGTGAGAATGTGATCTCCGGACGTCCAAGTCCCATGCCGACAATCGGGAGTCGACGCTTCTGACTGACCGCTGCGAGGAGAGGCCATGCATCATCAATTGTCGGTGTGGGCCATGTGAACTTCACGACATCCGCGTGATGCTGGGCCGCTTCGTCAAAGATTGTGTCAATGTCGGACTCGGGCGCATCCAGTCTTGTGAAACTGATCACCCGCTTGACATCGCCATATTTGGGAATCTGTGGAGCAATATCGAGATCCAGTTCGATGTATTCCGGCCCCGCGACGATGGCCTGCCGGAGAAGCAGCAGTCGCTCTTCTTCGGTCCCTCGCCAATGTCCGCCATCTTGCGGACGCCGACAGGAGACAATCACCGGCTTGTCGACCGTGGAAATGAGGTCTTTGACGTCCGGCTCTTTCGCCAGATGGTCGAGGCACAACTCGATGATGTCCCCCTGACTCGCGGCGTTGAGCAGGTCGACCTTCGCCAACGTGCGGGAGATGGGTGTAACGGTGATGCAAATCATGACGACGCTCCCCCTCTGACAGGCCCGGAATCCTCTGCTTCAGCATATCCGTCAAGGGGCATGCCGTCGAGAATTCGGTAGGGAGAAGTCAGAAGTGAATCGCCCTGCCATCCACAGCCAGTGCCGCCTCCTTGACGGTTTCCGCGAGCGTGGGATGGGCATGACAGCAACGCGCGATATCCTCGCTTGAGGCACCGAACTCCATTGCTGATGCACATTCAGCGATCAGTTCACCTGCGTGTGCGCCAATGATGTGAACCCCCAACACCCGGTCCGTCTGTGCATCAGCCAGTATCTTGACGAAGCCATCCATGTGACCACTCGCCTGGGCACGACCATTTGCCATGAAGGGGAATTGCCCCTTCCGATACGCGCGACCTTCCTCTTTCAGTGCCTCTTCCGACTTGCCGACCGTCGCAATCTCCGGCTCGGTATAGCACACGCCCGGAATCGCGTCGTAGTTGACGTGTCCATAACCTGTGTAGAGTTGCTCGACACAGGCGATGCCCTCTTCCTCCGCCTTGTGCGCGAGCATGGCCCCACCAATGACATCGCCAATCGCAAACACACCCGACTGCGACGTCTCAAAATGTTCGTCGACTGTGATGAACCCGCGATCGGTCGCCTTCACCTCGATCGATTCCAGATTGAGGCCAGTCGTGTTGGGTCGACGTCCGACGGAGACCAGGACACGATCGCCCTGGACCGAATCCTGACCGTCGATCTGAACTTCGCACCCCTTACGCGTGACTTTCACACCTGCGACTCGACATCCCAGACGGAACTCAAGTCCCTGCTTCGTGAAGATTTTCTGAGCTTCTTTCGCTACCTGTGCATCCATCCCAGGCAGGATGCGGTCGAGGTATTCGAGGACCGTCACCTGTGCCCCCAGTCGTCGCCAGACGGTCCCCATCTCCAGTCCGATGTATCCGGCCCCGATGACGATCAGATGCTTCGGCACCTCATTGAACGAGAGCGCCCCCGTACTGCTGACGATGCGGTCTTCGTCAATATCGATGCCGGGCAGGCTGGCCACGCTGCTGCCGGTCGCAATCAGCACTTTGTCTGCTGTCAGTTCCTGCTCGTCCTTGCTGCCTTTGACGATCACGCGTCCCGGTCCGTCGAACGAGGCATGCCCCAAATAACGAGTGATCTTGTGTTTTTTGAACAGCCCGTCGATGCCACCTCCGAGCGTGTTCACCACCTGCTGCTTATGCTTGAGCATCGCAGCCAGGTCAAGTTGCACCTTCGAAAGTCCGATGCCCCGATCAGCCCAGCCGTGCGTCGCCTGCTCATAGAGATGGCTCGATTCCAGCAACGCCTTCGACGGAATGCACCCGACCCGCAGGCACGTCCCACCCAGTAACGGCTCCCTCTCAACACAGGCAACATTCTTGCCAAGTTGAGCAGCTCGAATCGCAGCAACGTAACCCCCGGGTCCGGCTCCGATAACAATCAAATCGTGATGTGGCATAGAGGTCAATCGTTGTCAGCGTATCGTAGAAAGGACCATCACACTTCCAGGAACAATCTTGTTGGGTCTTCGATGACCTGTTTGATTCTCACGAGGAAGGAGACGGCTTCGCGGCCGTCGACGACGCGGTGGTCGTAGGTGAGGGCGAGGTACATCATTGGGCGGATCACGACTTCGCCATTCACTGCGACCGGTCGATCCTGGATTGAGTGCATGCCCAGCACGCCTGATTGGGGCGGGTTGACGATCGGTGTCGAGAGGAGCGAGCCGTAGACACCGCCATTCGAGATGGTGAACGTGCCGCCGTCGAGTTCATCGAGGCCGATCTTGTTCTTCTGGGCACGTTGACCAAAATCTGCGATGGCCAGTTCAATCTCAGCAAAGCTCATGCGTTCTGCATTTCGCAACACGGGAACGACGAGTCCCTTGCCGCCGCCAATGGCGATGCCGATGTCGCAGTAGTTGCGATGCACGAGTTCGTCCCCCTCGATCTGCGCCCCAACCTGCGGGTAAACATTCATGGCATCGACGACAGCCCGCACGAAGAACGACATGAATCCCAGTTTGATGCCGTACTTTTTCGTGAACTCGTCCTGATACTTCGACCGGAGCGATTTCACGGCTGTCATGTCGCACTCATTGAAGGTCGTCAACAGCGCGGCTGTCTGCTGGGCTTCGACAAGTCGCTTTGCAATCGTCTGTCGGATGGGGGACATCCGCACACGACGCTCCTCACGCGGACCTCCCGTCGAACCGTTGCTCTTTTCATGTCCTCCATTGGATGTTGCGCGTTGCACGTCTTCCTTCAGCAGACGTCCACCGGGGCCCGTCGCACGAGCGTCGGATGCCTGCATCCCGCGTTGTGCAAGCTCCCGTTGAGCGGCGGGCATGACTCGCACACCACCATCTTTTGAAGAGTTCCCTCCGCTCGATTTGGCGGACTGCCCCTTGCCCGATTCCTGTTTCCCGGAGCCTCGGCCCTCCGGAGATGGCCCCTCATTCAGCTCAGCGATCACCTCTCCTACCTCGGCCGTGTCGCCCGCCTGCTTGAGTACCTTGGCGATCGTACCTGCCGCCGGCGCGGGAACGTCAAAGGTGGCCTTGTCTGTTTCCAGACCAACGAGATTGTCGTCTATATCGACCCAATCGCCCTGGCCGACATACCATTCACCAATGAAAACTTCGGTGATAGATTCACCGACGGCGGGGACTCGAATCTCGATGCTCATAATCAACTCTAAGAGGTCACGATCGGAGTGGAGGCAGGTGCAAGGTCGCTCGGCCTGTTGTGAACACTCCGATGATATTGTTCAGGAAGACTCCGCGACGTTGAACGCTTCATCGAGAAGTTGTTGTTGTTCAATGCGATGACTGTGATGCGACCCGGTCGCCGGACTGGCAGAGCGTGCGCGAGTCACTCCGGTCAGAGGGAAACGTCCGTCGATCTGATCGCCCAAATGGACCTTGAGGAACCACCAGGCACCCATGTTCTGTGGTTCGTCTTGAACCCAGATGACGGGAGTTCCCTCCGAGTAGTGAGACAATGCTTCGATGAGTTTGTCCATCGGGAGTGGATAGTACTCTTCCAGGCGGATGATCGCGATGTCGTGCCGGTTCTCGTCCTCGCGACGTTTCACAAGGTCGTAGTAGACGCGACCTGAGCAGAGCAGAATACGACGGACATTCGCAGGATCGATCGACGCTGAATCGGGCAGGACGGCCCGAAATGCACCGTTTGCACAGTCATCAAGTGACGAGGTGCACTCTGGAAGTCGCAACAGGCTCTTGGGAGACATCACGATCAAAGGCTTTTTCCACTGCCTGACGACTTGTCGACGCAACAGATGGTAATACTGGGCGGGAGTTGATGGCTGCGCGATTTGCATATTGTCTTCGGCAGCCAACATCAGGAACCGCTCCAGCCGCGCGGAGGAGTGTTCCGGCCCCTGACCTTCAAAACCGTGCGGTAACAGCATGACCAGACTGCTCAGTCGGTCCCATTTATCCTCGGCGCTGGCGATGAACTGATCAATAATCACCTGCCCCGCATTCACGAAGTCCCCGAACTGTGCCTCCCAGATGACCAGTCCTTCTGGACAATCGAGGCTGTACCCATATTCAAAACCTAAGACCCCTGCCTCTGAGAGCGGGCTGTTGTAGATCTCGACGAGCCGCTGGTTCTCTGTCAAATTTGTTAGTGGGGCAAAGGGACGACCGTCTTCAAAGTCGTAAAGCACTGCATGCCGATGGCTGAACGTCCCCCGGCAGACATCCTGTCCAGTCATGCGTAACCGTGACCCATCGGCAATGATAGTTCCGAAGGCCAATTGCTCCGCAGCAGCCCAGTCGAGCGGCCGTTTCCCCTCTGCCATCTCGCGACGGGACTCCATCAGCCGTGATAACTTGGGATGACAGGTGAAGTCGTCAGGCAATTGGGTCTGAGCAGCAAGGACGCGGGAGAGAGTTTCAACCCCGATCTCCTGAATGGGGGGCTCAGAGGAAAGGACGCTTCCCCCCTTGAAACCGGTCCAAACGCCGCTCAGTTGCGGCAGACAGCGGATGAAGTCGTCCCGTCTCGCTTCGGCTAGTTCCCGTTCGAGCTTGTCGCGTCGACCGTCCACAATCTGTTTGGCTTCAACGTCGGTGACTCTGCGTTGCGCCCGCAGGTGTTCCAGATAATGGTCGTAGGTCGACTTCTTTTTACGAATCGAGCGATACATCACCGGTTGCGTGAACGCGGGCTCGTCACTTTCGTTATGCCCACGTCGTCGATAGCAGTACATGTCGATCACGACGTCCCGCTGGTACTTCTTGCGGAAGTCGAGAGCCAGACTGACGACTTGTGCCACGGCCTCCGGATCTTCGCCGTTAACGTGGAAGATGGGGACCTGCAGCATCTTCGCGACGTCTGTCGCGTAAGTGGAGGAACGACTTTCCGGAGGAGAAGTCGTGAATCCGATCTGGTTGTTCACGATCACATGAACGGTTCCGCCAACACGATATCCGGGGAGTTCACTGAGGTTGAGCGTCTCCTGCACGACGCCTTCACCAATGAACGCGGCATCACCATGAATCAGGATGACCGCACCACGCTTGTGATCGAAATCCCCGTACCGGTCCTGCTTGGCCCGCATGCGACCCATCGCAACCGGATTAACGAATTCAAGATGACTCGGGTTGAAACACAGCGACAGGTGTACCGAGTTCCCCTTCGACGTGATCCATTCACCGCTGTGTCCCATGTGGTACTTGACATCACCCCGCCCCATTTGCAGTTCCGGGTCGACATCTTCGAACTCCCGAAAGATCGTCCGAGGACTCTTACCGGTGATGTTTGCCAACACGTTCAGGCGTCCGCGATGTGCCATGCCGATCACGAGTTCGCGGACACCCTCATTTCCCAGTTTCTCAATCGCCATATCGAGTAATGGAATGAGGCTCTCCGCCCCCTCTAGTGAAAAGCTCTTCGCCCCGACATATTTCCGGGCAAGGAACTCCTCGAACACGACAGCATCCGCGAGTCGACCGAGGATTCGCAGTTGCTCCTCTCGGTCGAGTTTGATGCGGTTGCCTGTCGTCTCCATTCTTTCGGCAAGCCACAGCCGGACCTGAAGGCTGTCAATATGCATGAACTGAGCGCCGATCGAGCGACAGTACGTCTGCTTCAGCCAGTTCACCATCTGGCGAATCGTGCGGACTTCGGGACCCCCGAACCAGGATGTGGACAGCTCCTGATCAAGATCCGCTTCTGAAAGACCGTAGTATCCGGGGTCTAACTCCGGCGGCGATAATGGCTCTTTGCCCAGCGGATCGACGGCAGCCACGATATGACCACGGACCCGGTAATTGCGGATGAGCTGATCCAGCCGCTCCTGCAAACCAGCGACGTCACCTTTGACGCGTGCCTGAGAAGGGAGAGCTTCCGTTGAACCACCCGAGGGAGCGAACACACTACGCTGTGGAAACGGACGCTCTGAGAAACGACCGTCACCGTCATTAGCACGCAGTTCATCAAAGTAAGTTCGCCAGTCATCAGGGATGGGCGCCCCCCCACGCAAGTACTCATCATAGAGTCCTTCCATGTAGGCGATGCTGGGACTACTCAGTGACCGACCATTTGCTGCAGGCACGGTTGTGTTTCTCGCGACGGACGACTCAAACGAACTTCAATATCTCCTTGGATAGGCGAGTTTGAGACAGAAATCAACAGCTGCGGGCCATCTGCAGCGAGGATTTCGGCGTCTCGGGTTCTCTCGCGTCTCATGCTGTCATGTTGCCATATGGGCTTGGGTCAGCTGAGTTGACGGAGTAGGATGAGTAGAGAGCTGATTTATGTCGCCTCAAAGCCAGATGCACTGCCAGAACTCAACCGCTTTGCTCATGATTCTTCGCCTGACTTTTCTCTGCTCAGCACTCCTGATTTTGCTGACATCGAGCCATTTCTGTGAAGCGGACGACTTGGAACTACTCAAACAATTCGAGGAGCAGGTGCGACCACTGCTTGAAACTCGTTGCCTGAAGTGTCACGGCGAGAAGAAGCAGGAAGGAGGACTCCGGCTCGACTCCCTGGAAGCAATTCTCAAAGGAGGAGAGAGTGGACCGACCATTGTGCGCGGAGAGCCGGACACAAGTCTGCTGATCGAAGCGGTGAACTATGCGAGTTTCGAGATGCCGCCCGGTGGAAAACTGGAAGATTCTGAAGTTGCCGTCCTCACGGCCTGGGTGGCTGCAGGAGCTCCCTGGCCCGAATCGCTCAGACAACTCCGAGCTCAGGACGGGATCATCTCTCCGGAAGATCGCGAGTGGTGGGCATTCCAGCCGCTCCACAAACCACCCGTTCCGCAAGTGGAGAATCAAGAGTGGGTCCAGAATCCGATCGATGCTTTCGTGTTGGCCAAGCTGAATGACAAGAACATTCATCCCGCCCCACAGGCCGACCGCGTTACGCTCGTGCGAAGGTTGTTTTTCGACGTATTGGGACTGCCCCCGACGCAGACTGACATCGATCATTTTGTTGCTGACGACTCGCCGGATGCATGGGAACGACTGGTCGATTGCACCCTCGCTGACAGTCGTTATGGAGAACATTGGGCAAGATTCTGGTTGGACCTCGTGCGTTATGCGGAGTCAGACGGTTGGAATCAGGATGCGTATCGCCCCCACATCTGGCGATACCGCGACTATGTGGTCCGGTCCTTCAATGCGGACAAGCCCTATCCAGTATTTGTCAGGGAGCAACTGGCTGGCGATGAGATTCCGGGAGACGATCCGGATCACCTCATCGCTGCGGGCTTCCTGCGACTTGGGATCTACGAATACAACCAGCGTGATGCACGGACACAATGGGACAACATCGTCACGGAAATGACCGATGTCACCGGAGATGTATTCCTCGGATTAGGGATGTCGTGTGCCAGATGTCATGACCACAAGTTCGACCCTTTGTTGCAAACGGACTACTTCAAACTGCGTGCGTTCTTCGAGCCGGTCATCTGGCGGGATGATGTGACCGGTGCGAGAGATGACGAGCGGGCGAAGTATGAGGAGAAACTGGCTGCGTGGAAAGCCGCATCCCAGGAAGTTCAGGAGAAGATCGACGCACTGCTGCAGCCTTATTTCGATCGCAAGTGGGAGTCGACTGCTGAGAAGTTCCCGCTCGATATTCAGACCTGCTTTCACACTCCGCAGGAGAAGCGAACGTCCTGGGACGAGCAGATGGCGTATCTCATCGGCCGTCAGTTCGAGGAAGAAGGGGGCGGTCCGCTGAAGAACATCAGCAAAGAGGACAAAGAAGCATACGAAGCGTTGAAGAAACAATTGGCCGAATTCGATGATCTCAAACCGCCGCCGCTCCCCGCTGTCATGACCATCTCGGACTTCGCTGGAGAAATCTCCCCGACAGTGATTCCGGATGATGCCACGAAGACACCCGTTGACCCCGGATTTCCATCGGTGCTGAATACGGACGGGTATTGCGGTGAGATTTCAGCCACCCCCGTCAGTGACTCCACCGGCAGACGCACTGCTCTGGCAGCTTGGATTGGCCATCCGGAGAATGCGCTGACGATGCGCGTGATCGTCAATCGCATCTGGCAACAGCACTTCGGGAGAGGCATTGCCCCCACGACGAGCGACTTCGGGCATCTGGGACAGTTGCCCTCGCATCCCGAGTTGCTCGACTGGCTCGCCGCGACGTTTGTCGCGAATGGCGAAAGTTTCAAGGACCTCCACCGGCTCATCTTGACGTCATCCACCTGGCAGCAGTCAGCGACCAATCCACGAGCGGACGAATACGAGCAGATCGATCCCTCCGAGCAACTCCTGTGGCGTGCGCCGGTGCGACGTCTGTCCGCAGAACAGATCCGGGATGCAATGCTGTTTGCAACAGGCGACCTGAATAACACGCAAGGAGGTGCGAGCAATGACTCTGAAACGCTTCGGCGGGCTCTTTACGTGAAGAGTCTCCGGAATACTCCGGACGAGTTCCTGCATCCCTTTGATCGGGCCAACGGACTGAAAAGCATTGGTGAGCGCATCGGAACGACGACCCCGACGCAATCGCTGCTCATGATGAACGGCTCCTTCACAATCGAGAGTGCGACGAGGCTGGCTGACCGGCTTTTGTCGAACAGGTCGTTCTCATGTGAGACGTTGGTGGAAGACGCAATTCAGCGGGTCTGGGGGCGGTCTCCGACGCCAGCTGAGCGCGAACGGGCGCTCGAGTTCATCGGCATGGACGGGACTCACACTGCCTCAACGATCGAACGGAATCGACTCATTGACTTCTGTCATGTCCTGCTGAGTTCGAATGAGTTTCTGTATGTCGAATGATTCATTCTCAATCACGATGGCCTCGCGTCGAGACTTCCTGCAAACGTCGGGCGTCGGGTTCGGTGCTCTGGCGCTGGAATGGCTGCTCCAACAGGAAACGGTAGCGGCTGAGCAGTCGCAATTCGCTCATCATGCTGCCCGTGCGAAGAGTGTGATCTGGCTGTTCATGGAGGGGGGCCCCAGTCATCTGGACTTGGTCGATCCGAAGCCCCTGTTGAATGAGCTGAACGGGCAACCTCTGCCAACTGGGTTTCAGGAACCGATCACTGCGATGGGGGAAAAGGGAGCCCCCCTGCTGGCCGCTCCGCGCACATGGACTCAGCACGGAGAAAGCGGGCTCTGGGCCTCGGAGTGGATTCCGCACATCGCCGGTTGCATGGATGACATCGCAGTGATTCGTTCGTGCTGGACGAACGGGATCAATCATGCTGGTGGAGTCTGTCAGATGAACACCTGCCTCGACCGGGCCGGTCGTCCGTCGCTGGGGGCCTGGATCAACTATGGACTGGGGACAGCGAATGAGAACCTCCCGTCGTTCGTCGTCATGTGCGACAGCGATGGCCGTCCCGTCAACGGTCCACGTAACTGGGGAGCGGGATTCATGCCCGCGTCCCACCAAGGGATTCGGATCAACGGCACCAGCGACGAACCGATTGCCAATCTGAATCTGCCGAAGGATGTCACCGATCAACGCCAACGCAGCAAGTTATCCTTGCTGCAGGAATTCAACCGGGAACACGCTGCGAGGCATCCGCAGCAAACCGAACTGGAAGCCCGCATCCAGAGTTACGAAACCGCTTTCCGCATGCAGGCTCATGCTCCCGAAGCGGTCGATCTCTCGCAGGAAACAGATGCCACCCAGCAACTCTACGGACTCGATGTCGAAGAGACTGCCAATTTCGGACGACTGTGTCTGTTGTCTCGTCGTCTCGTCGAGCGAGGGGTGAGGTTCGTCCAGCTGTACAGCGGCACCGGTAGCAAATGGGACTCTCACACGGAGATCGAGAAGAACCACTCACGACTCTGTCGTTCGATGGACAAACCAATCGCTGGTCTGCTCAAAGATCTCAAACAGCGAGGACTCCTTGACGAGACCCTAGTCGTCTGGGGGGGGGAATTTGGACGCACACCGATGAGTGAGAAAGGGAATGGCCGCGATCACAACCCGACCGGATTCTCGATCTGGATGGCCGGCGGCGGAGTGAAGGGCGGCCAGACCATCGGAGCCACCGACGAATTGGGGCTCTATGCCGTTGAAGACCGCATGCACGTGAAGGACATTCACGCCTCCATCCTGTGGCTGCTCGGCCTCAACAACATGGAGTTGAACTACGTCAGCAACGGTCGCCTCGAACGCCCGACGATCAACGAGGGCAGCTTCAACCAGAAGCTCGTCACCGGGTAGCTACATGGCATGAGTGGGAGACTCCTGCATCGGGCCCGGATTCTTCATGACCCAGTCAACTTTCCCAGCGATCCAAGCACAGCATATCCAATGAAGATGACATAGAGCCCACACAGGAACAGGGCCTTGGTCCGGGTCAACTGCCTTCGATGCCACATGACTCCGAGTGTGACGACGGTCATCGCCATCAGGAGGTAACGAAGACCGACCAACCCCGGAATTGGCTCGCCGTTTTCGAGCAACGTCACCGGCTGCCAGCCCATCAGGTAAGAGTTGATGAACAGCGGAATCGCCAGACAGACGCAGATGTCGAAGATGTTCGATCCGAAAGCATTCGAGACTGCCCCAGAATCGTCACCGCGCCGCGCCGCAGCAATCGCCAGCAGCGTATCCGGCACGGAAGACGCGGCCGCTGCAAGGATGACTGCCACGAAGAAGGCAGGCACCTTGAGGTCCTCGGCAATTCCGAGTGTCACCTCGACCAGATAATAGCAAGCTCCCGCTACGATGAGCGTCGCAACCGCGATGACCATCCAGCAGGTCGCCATGTTCAGCGGGACCCCCGCGTAACCAAACAGGATCCCCGCTTCGTCTGGCGGGGGATCCTCTCCTGCCTCGGAATACTGCCGGGTGATGCTGTACGTTTCTCGAACCAGTTTCGTCGACGTGCTTGCCAGACGCAGGCCTGCGGACGTCACCGATGCATCCAGCTCGGCATGGTCGACTTCGACGCCGTGTTTGTCGAGATAGAGATGGATATGCTCGACCACCTTCTTGTGGTGCTTCGCGTCGTAGTACAGATGCATCACATAGGCGGCATAGGCCGCCAGAAGGACAACTCCCATCCACCAGCTCATCGAGTCCGCGTTCAGGAACACGATGAGCAACACCGAGCAACCGACGAACCACAGTCCGTCACGAGTGATCACCGCAGGCTCGACATCAATCGTCGGACGACTCGGACGTTTGAACGAAATCACCAGGGCGCAAAACGCCGGAATCAGGATCATGTTGTAGACGGCGCTCCCTGCACAGGTGGCGATCGTCGAACCGAATCCCTCGGCCCCGGTGGCATGGCTGTCTGGGCTTTTCTGATGTCCGAAAAAAGACATGGCTGCCAGAACGAAGAAGATCCCGCTGAACAATTCAGGCATGGAACTCGCAACAGCGTCAAGTGTTGCTCCCCGAACCGAGCCCGGGATATGAAATCGTTTTCCGATCCACTGAGCCGCATCGGCAAACGGGTCGCATGCCTGCCACATGACGATCGATACGAGGGCCAGTTGTGTCACGAGAAAACCGAGATGAACTGCCGGACTCGGCTGCTTTGACTGAGCAATCCACAGCACAGCGAAGAGGGCCACAATCACAGCAGACAGGATCATCCCAAAGAAGTTTGGGCCACTCCCATCATCGTCCTGTGGGGCGTCGATTCTCTGTTCCGTCATCAGGCTCTCTTTACTTTCCGTACCAATCGCGACTTCGATCTCATTGGTGCTTCCATCCTGGAGCAAGAACCCGTTCACCTCACCAGGCAGACTCGCTTGTCAGGCAACGGTCGCAGCAGTTATTGGATCGTAAGAACGGGTTGATTTTCCAAATCATTCGAATATCAGCCTAATTCTCAACTCAGGGCTGATCGATAGACGTCTGCCCCATTGGAGAGGGCCTCATCGATCTTCGATGCGTCCTTCCCGCCGGCCTCTGCCAGATCCGGGCGTCCGCCTCCGCCTCCGCCGACGATCTTTGCTGCCTCACGCACGCAGTCGCCCGCTTTGACACCTCGCTTGACGAGATCCTTTGAGACGGCGGCCAGGAGTGCGACCTTTCCGTCGATGACGGTCGCGAGCAGGACCGCAACGGATTTGCCCTTCGTACGCAGTTGGTCTGCGAGTTCTCGTAATCCTTCGCGGTCCAGATCGTCCACCTGTTTGCAGATAATCTGAGCTTCCCCGACATGCTCTGCCTCTGAAAGAAACGCATCGACTCGGTCAGCGACGCTTGCTTTAGTGAATTTGGCAAGCTCCTGTTTCAGTTGCTTGAGTTCGTCTTGTAACTGCTGAACCCGTCGAGGGACGTCTTGAGCTTGAGGCGTCTTCAGGGCTGTTGCGACCTCCTTCAGCAATGACTCGTTGTCCCGCACCTGTTCCAAGGCACGCTTGCCAGTGTAGGCCACAATCCGACGCACCCCCGCAGCCACATTCTCCTCGTTGATGATCTTGCACAGCCCCACCTGACCCGTGTTGTCGAGATGCGTCCCGCCACACAGTTCCTTGCTGTAATCCCCCATGGACACAACACGAACTTTGTCGGGATATTTCTCCCCAAACAAGGCTGTTGCCCCTTCCTCCTTCGCCTGCTTGATGTCCATGTAGGCGATACTCACGGTCGCCCCTTCGGCGATCCGCTCGTTGATGATGTCCTCAATCCTGAGGATTTCACCCGGTTGAACGGCTGCACCGTGCGAGAAGTCGAATCGCAGCACATCGTCTTCAACCTTCGAGCCTCGCTGCATGGCATGCTCCCCCAACACCCGATGCAGGGCGTGATGGAGCAAGTGGGTTGCGGAGTGGGCCCGACGAATGCCCGCTCGTCGCGTTCCCTGAACTGTCGCCAAAACAGTGTCGCCGACTTTGATTGTCCCCGAGACGAGATGTCCCCTGTGGACAATCAGGCCCGTGTGTTTCTGAGTATCGAGGACCTCGAACTCACCCGACGCACCACGAATGCTCCCTGTGTCTCCCACCTGTCCGCCAGACTCTCCATAAAAGGGAGTCCGATCCAGAACCAGATCGACCGTCGTCCCCTCTGTGTTCACCTCATCGACGCGTTTTCCATCGACCACCAGGCCGACCACCTTTGCCTCGATGCTCGTCCGCTCATACGCAAGAAACTCGGTCTCTCCGGAATCCTTCTGAATCGCGTCGAGCGGCCCCGCCGCCATCACTCCCCAACTCCCCACGCCACTCTTGCGCTTGTGTTCCTCTTCCGCGCGACGGAAGCCGTCCATGTCGATTTTCAGCTTGTGGTCATCCGCCAAAGCTCGCGTCAAATCGAGAATGAACCCATCGGTCTGATGCAGGTCGAAGACCTCCTTGCCCGGCAGAACACCACCAGACGACTGAGCACGTTCCGCCAGCTTCTCGAACTTGGAAAGTCCACGTTCGATGGTCCCGAGGAAGTGCTCTTCTTCCTCACGAATCGTCTCCGTGACACTTTGCAGCGTCTGAGACAACTCCGGATAGGGGACGGCCATGATGTCCCGAACCGCGGGCACGAGTTCGTACAGGAACGGCTCTTTGTGCCCCAGCAAGTATCCTTCCAGGAAGGCACGCCGCAGTAACAGACGGATGATGTAGGGAGCATCCTTGCTGCCGGGACTGATCCCCTCGTGAATGGCAAAGGTGCAGGCACGCAAGTGATCAGCGATGCGTCTCAGCGGCCGACCCTGTTTGCCGCTGAAGTCATATTTCACACCGACCACATCACCTGCTGCCTCGCACAGCGGGCGGATGATGTCGATCTCAAAGTTACTCTCAACTCCCTGGAGCACGGCAGCACATCGCTCAAGCCCCATGCCGGTGTCGATGTTCTTTTTGGGCAATGGTCTGAGATTGTCCGGAGGATTGCCCACCCGGTTGAACTGTGTGAACACGAGGTTCCAGATCTCGACCTCTTTTCCGCCAGATGCCGGGTGATAGTAGATCTCACTGCATGGACCACACACTCCATCCGGACCTTGAGAGGGTGCCCCTGCCGGCCAGAAGTTCTCATGTTCATCGTCACGACGAACTCTGTCCGCGGGGAGTTTGATCTCATCATGCCAGATGTTGTACGCCTCGTCGTCGTCCAGATAGACGGTGACTGTCAGCCGCTCTGGGTCCAGGCCGAGCCAACTCTTATCGGTCAGAAACTCCCAGGCCCAGTGGATGGCCTCTTTCTTGAAATAATCACCAAAAGAGAAGTTCCCGAGCATCTCGAAGAACGTATGGTGATAGGCCGTCACGCCGACGTTGCCAATGTCACCCGTGCGTATGCATTTCTGGCACGTCGTGGCCCGGGTAAACTCGATCGGCCCGACACCCAAGAACTGGTTTTTGAACTGATTCATCCCCGCAGGAGTGAACAGCACCGTCTTGTCCTCGCGGGGAACGAGCACATCGCTGGGACGTCGAACACAACCTTTGGTTTCAAAAAAACTGAGGTACTTTTCCCGGAGTTCGTCGGTCTTCATTCGTATCGGACAATCTGGTGAATCTGCCTGAATAATGAACCAGACAGATCAATGGTTTGTTTAGTTGTTCTTCGCGTCTGGGACTTCAATGTGTGTCCCATCCAGACGTGTGAGCGTAACTGTTCCCGACAAGTCCGCGACAGCTTCATGAAACTGCTGCGGGGTCTCGACCGGAACATTACCCACTGACCTTACAAAGTCTCCCGGACGCAGCCCGCCAGCTAGTGCGAGGCTATTATCCGTGACACTCAGGATGAGGACTGCATGGTGGTATTCTTCCATCACATCGCTTGTCAAGAATCGCCGGCGACCGGTTGGATAATCCACTCGCAAGCCGCGCCAGGACGGATATCGGTCGTTTGTGGCGACGATCAGTGAGTCATCTACGACAGGCCATTTTCCGAGTGTCACGTCTGCTCTCAATCGACGTCCTTCTGCGCCCCTCCAGACCTCCAGTCGTGCATTCACTCCGGCCCCCAATAGACCGATTTCCCGCATCAAATCGTTGGGAGACAGGACAGGGCTTCCATTAATCGAAAGGATCACATCCCGATTCCGTAGACCTCCGCGAGCCGCTGGAGAACCGGACGAAACAAACAGGGCCTCCGCAGCAGACTCCTGACCATCTGGAAGCGGAAAATTCGCGGGGGAAACATCTCCGGTGTGAATCCCCAGAAAGCCATACTCGACCTCAAATCCCTGAAGCAATGTTTCAACGACTCGTCGCATCGCAGCATCCACGGGAATCGCGTAGCCGACAGACTTCTCGTATCCTTCGAGCGCCGCAAGAGAAGTCGTCAGGCCAATCAGGTTTCCCTCCAGGTCGATGAGCGCGCCGCCGCTCATCCCCAGATCGAGGCGGGTGTCGATATGGAGTAGCGTCCCGTATTCATGAATCGATGCCCCGACTCCATCACTTGTTTCCTGCTCGTCACCCTGTTTGGGGAGGGGGCGCGAGATATTGCTGATGATGCCCCAGCTGGCACTGGCAGCCCCGTCTCTCCCAATCGCATAGGGATTTCCCAGCGCCAACACGAGTTGCCCCTTCCGGGCATTCGTCGCATCACCCAGAGGTAGTGGCACCACGTCGGCTGGGTCGATCCCGCTACCGGTGAGGTTCAGCTTCAGGACCGCGAGATCGCTGCGCGGATCGGAGGCTACGACGAGGGCACGCACACTCCGGTGATTCGAGAGACGTATCTCGATCGGATCACGAATATCCGCACTCGTCGCCTCTCGTGAGGCCCGGAGCACATGGTCATTGGTGAGGACAAACCGGGCGTTTCCATCCACCGCTGATGCGATAATGACTCCCGCCCCAAAGGTCATGGGAGCGGATGACAGGTCGATCACCCGATCCTGGACCCGGTTTCTCCGGGGAAGCGGCAACTGCGGGCGTGGATCAGCTTCAGCCGGACCTCTGCGGACAATGCTGACGACAGCCCCCTCGCATCGAGCGATGACATCGACAAACTGCTTTTCAATCGCACGGGCAGCGGCCAAACCATCAAGATCGTCTGCTGATACTGGAAGGGCAGACGTTGTAACGCTCCCGACAACAAGCAGCTGCCAGCAGAAAGTTCGAATTAACGGATGGGACGGGCGACACATGGATGCAGATGAATGGCGAAGACTGTTTTTCGTCCCGCCAATCTTAGCAGCCGATCGCTTCACTCCCAAGCTGGTAGAAGCTGCTAATCACCAGCCATCCCGTCACTCTGCTTCGTCATTCGACTCGACGGTGTCAATTGTCTCAGCAGATGGGACAGCACCCCGCTTGAGCAGGACCTTGCTGCGGATCTCGTCACGGATCTGCGAATTCTCCAGGAGGAACTGACAGGCCTTGTCGCGGCCTTGCCCGAGTCGAGTGTCTCCATAATTGAACCAACTACCGCTCTTCTGGACGAGGCGATCGGTCGTCGCCAGATCAAGGATATCCCCCTCCAGACTGATTCCGCTCGAGACCAGCATGTCGAACTCCGCCACTCGAAACGGTGGGGCGACCTTGTTCTTGACGATCTTGGCCCTCATCCGAATGCCGGTTGTGTCGTCCCCATCCTTCAGCGTGGAAATCCGACGGACATCCACACGACAGGAACTGTAGAACTTGAGTGCGCGACCACCCGGCGTCGTCTCCGGACTCCCGAACATCACGCCAATCTTCTCGCGAATCTGGTTGATGAAGATGACGGTCGTTTTTGCCTTGGAAATCACACCGGTGAACTTTCTCATGGCCTGGCTCATCATGCGTGCCTGCAGGCCGACGTGCTTGTCGCCGATTTCGCCATCCAGTTCTGCTTTAGGAACGAGGGCAGCGACGGAGTCGATCACAATGATATCGACGGAGTTCGATTTGATGAGCATCTCCGCAATTTGCAGGCCTTCTTCTCCGAACGTCGGCTGACTGACGAGGAGTTCCTCCAGATTCACTCCCAGGCGTTTGGCCCACGACGGATCAAGAGCGTGTTCAGCATCGATAAACGCGGCGATGCCTCCCTCTCTCTGGGCATTCGCAATGGCATGGAGGGCCAGTGTCGTCTTACCGCTGGACTCCGGACCGAACAACTCGATGATCCGCCCCCGGGGAAAACCGGTGCCGCCCAGTGCCAGATCGAGCGACAGCGATCCGGTCGAGATGCCTTCAATGGCTTTGTGACGCGGGTCAGACAACTTCATGATCGACCCTTCACCGAAGGCCTTCTCAATCTGCCCTAATGTGTTGGCCAACAGTTTGTCGTGTTCGTTCGCCGGTTGCTCAACCTGACCGTTCGTTTTTGGTTTGGCAGCCTTGGTCCGTGTCGCCATGATCGTGTCTCCGCGTCGTTGTTCCGTCAAACTGCCTTCGCTCACGCTGGCGAAAGCCATGATGTGTTTTTTGATACCTGTTTTGGAAATAGTGTACAGGTGTACTGTTTCTGCAGCAAGTCCCTCTTTCCGAATTCTCTACGATGTTGGCCGACATGGAAAGGAACAGACGCAGAGTCGACCTGACCTGTTTATTCCGACTCAAGATGAAGCTCCAGATACGACCTTCGCTCCGGATCGGTCAGCTTCAAATGATCGGCCAGGCGTAACAGGGAGTCGCGAACGGTCTGCCAGCTGGATTCACCACTGATTGCTTCCAGTTCGATGAACTGGCCAATGGAGAGGACCTCGTCGATCGCGACTTCGACCTCTAGATCTTCCCATTGCAGGTGTCCGCTACGACGCTGCTTGGTGATCGTCCTCACCTGCCTGAAGCCCAGCGAGGTCAGCATCGCCGCCATCTGCTCCCGTGCGGCATGACCAGACTCGATCGTCACTTCATTCTCTAGCCGTGTTTTCGTCTGAGTATCGACCTTGGGGCCCTTGTAGGTCAGGCGGTTTTCCATACCGACCGACCGGATGCGAAACGCTTCATCGGTCTGAGCGAAATCCCGTGACGGATGATTGAAGTACGTATCCTGCTGTTGAATCGGTACATCGAAAGTCACGCCGAGTCCTTCAAGTCGAGCGAGAACATCGACCGGGGAAGTCATCTGGTACTTTAATTCGACTTCGTAGTCCATGCAGTCTCCTTTGCTGAAAAACAGTCAGTTCTCGGAATCGTCCCCGAGTATTGCCACGATCGCTCCCTCGGGAACCTGCCTCCCGTCGAATCTGAAAGATTGGATCTAATTCCTCCACAGATCTCCGGCTGACTCTGGTCCGTCCTCCCCAATCAGGATCAGTTTCTCGCTTGAGAAGTCCAAATTCCCAGACTGGTTGAATCGAACGGTGAGCATTTTCCGCTCTTTCGATGCTGGATTTTCCACTCATTGACTGATTGGAATTGCGATTCCATGCAGCGCAACCCGTATCCTGGATGTGAATTATGACAAATATCAGAAATTCAAGGAAGATTCTGGCCGAAAATGCGTTTTCTCAGCAATCCAAGAGTAACAGACGCGAACGGATGCCGCTGAGAGAGACACACAATCATCACCTCCACCCTCAAACTTCCACAGGATCGAATGATGAACACCCTCAACAACATCTCGCTCGCCGCCCTGTTTTCCATCGCCCTGGCCAGCGTTGCTGCCGCTGACGAACCAACTGTGGTCGTCGGGCTACCTCGCCCCACGTTTGGCAGTGGCGTCGTTGCCCCAGTGGTTGGCGGCTATGGTTACCATCGCACGGGAGCCGCTGCCTCGACTGCTCATGAGAGCATCCTGCGTGGCCGTGCTGACGTCATCCGTGCTCAGGGTGAGCAAGCCCTACTCATCGCCGAAGCCCTGCGAAGCTACGAAGAGGCCAAGAGCCGATTTCTGGACAACGAAGTCAAGCGGCTGGCAGTTCGACAGGAACGCCGTCGGATGGGCCTTGCTGACCAGCATGAGCGTTTCGCCAAGTATCAGGCGCGCCGTGAGACGACCATGGCTCTCAACCGGGCCGCCCGCGAAATTCAGGCTACATACGTTCCGGCTGAACAGATCACAGAGACCCATGCTCAAACCAAACTGCGACTCGCCAAGAACCTGCTGATCAACGGTCGTATCGACTCCGGCATCTCAGGTCTGGTGGAAGTCACTCAGAAGTACACCAACACGGATGCCGCAGAAGAAGCCGCCGCGATCCTCACCGAGATCAACGGCTAAGAGAAACATCAGGGAAGTGACATCAGTGAAGACCGACGGCTTTGGATGTGGAAGTGGGTCGTCAGTCTGGCAGCCGGGGGCGGGAGGGTCCTCGGCTGCCATTTTTTGTTGAGAGGTGAGAGTGACGGAAATCGAGCCATCAGCCATCAGCCATCAGCGGATCTTCTGACTTCATCGATTCCAATGACTTGTCCGTGCTCTCCGGGTCGATGACCCGGCAACTCTCGGTAAGGCGGTTGGCCAGTTGATTCAGTTCGTTCTGCCAGTCCGTCGGTTCCAGTTCAGGCGGACAGAGTTGCGAGAACTCGCCGCAAAGGAGAATGAGCCGGAGCAGATGCCGGAAGACGAGCCCCTCCTGCTTGGCGAGGTCGCGACTGGTGACGTACTTGTGAAAGTCACCACCGAACTCCAGCAGTGCTCCCGCGATCCAGACCGGACTCGTTCTCAGGTTGCCGACGCTGGGAAACTCGCTGTCGAAGATGCGTCGGAGTTTGTCACCGAGCAGCAATCCACGGCTGCGGCGACGGCCATATTCGTCCTCGTCCTGTTTCGACGGATCGATCTCCTCAGCCGTCGCGAGTCCACGCTCGATGAGGAGGAGATCGAGTTTCGTGGTAGCAAGCGGTCCCGGCGGAAGTTCGTCCGGGCCGGGAGCCTTGACCTGCATGAAGATCGAGCCGGGAACCTCCAGCACACTTTCCAGGGCTTGCAACCGTTCCGCCTCGCTGGCGATGCCCATGTTCTCCAGCAGGAACATCCCATACAGGGGGTTGAGGCTCCGGAAGACAAGGAGTTTTTCCAGTTGGTCTGTCGGTGTGGCAGTCACCGGGAGATACTCTGATCGCTCGGGAGGATCGTCCGTCTCCTGGCCAGAATTTTTGTTGCCGGTTTTGGATAGCGTCGGTGAGGCTTTCTTCTCAGTGAGTGCCTCTTGCAACAAAGCTCCAAATGTGCCCGTCGTGACAGGAGCAGCAGCCTTGGGTGTGTCCGGTGCTTCCTCTGGTTGCGATGGTCCAATGATTCCACCGCCGAACCCCTCCTGTACCTGAGCCTGTGATTCCGAGGAGATGAATCTGCGACGGCTCAGGTGGGGCGGTTCCGGATCGAGTTCAACGTAGCCGCCTGCCCAGAGTGTTGTCAGCATTTGAGTCAGTCGCCTTTGGGCAAGTTCCATTTCCTTTTCGTCAAGCATGCGTTTGCGGACGAATGCACGCAGACGCTCGACTTCGGGCGAAATCAACACTAAATAAGCCAACAATCTCCAGGGAATGGTGCCACGACTGGCCAGCTTGCCGGGCGGGGCGGCGATGAGTTTCTCGAACTGGGACTCGCTCCAATACTGCTGCGTCGCACTCCGCTTGGGCAATTTCTTCTTGAGGCGTTTCTTGGCCCGGATCAGGTTGGGGTCCTTCGTGTCCTCCGGAATCTGATCGTACTGCTCTTTCCAGCGTGCCAGCTTCACGTCATCGGGATGAGCCAGTGCATATACGTAGCCATGATCGTCGAACTGTGGACGTCCCGCACGGCCGAACATCTGATGGGCCGAACTGGCATCAATGAGTTTCTTCTTCTCAGGCGGCCCCTTGAGCAGACTGGTCAGCACGACTGACCGGGCGGGCAGATTGATGCCGGCAGCGAGGGTTTCCGTACAGACACACACGGAGAGCAGCTTTTGTTGAAACAGTTCTTCAACACGCCGACGGTATTTGGGAAGCATGCCTGCATGATGCACGCCGACGCCTCGCAGCAGGATCGGCTTCAGTTTGGAACCAGCACCGGTCTTCCAGTCCTGCTCATTGATGATGGCTTCGAGCTTTTTTCGCTGCCCGTCCTGCAGCATGGCCTTCCCTTTGAGCTGCTCCGCCACAGACCAGCATTCTGATCGGTTGAAGCAGAACAACAGGGTCGGCGTCCGACGTAACTCCTCCTCGCCGTCGGCCATCCTTTCGAGCTGCTCATTCAACAGGTTGTCCCCGACCCACTCAAAGTGCAGCGGTACTTTGCGTTCCTGACTCTGCACGAGTTGAACAGCCCGGCCATGACTCCGCCTCAGCCAGAGTGTGAAATCAACCGCGTTGCCGACGGTCGCGGAAAGCAGCAACAACCGGACATGCTTAGGCAGCATCGCCAACGACAACTCCCAGACAGCACCCCGTTCCGGGTCGTTGAACGAGTGGAACTCATCCATGACGACGGCTGAGACGTCATCAAACTCGAACTCAGACGGATGCAGCAGACGATTCAGCAGGATCTCTGCGACAACGACGAGGATTTGAGCCTGCGGGTTGACCTTACGGTTTCCCGTGACCAGTCCAATGTCATCCGCGGAAAACCCCCAACGCTCAGCGGCTTCCTGCATCTCACGAAACTTTTGCTCTGTCAGCGCGATGAGCGGTGTCGTGTAGTACGCTCGCTTGCCGGTGTGCAGAGCTTCAAACAGGGCCGCTTCCGCAATGATCGTCTTGCCGGTCCCGGTCGGCGCACAAACAAGGACACCCTCCGCAGCCGTGAACCACGCCAGCAACGCCTCTTCCTGCACAGGGTAAGGGGCAAACGGCAACTGGTCGAGATACAGCCCGGCCAGATCATCACGAGAAGGAGTGTCAGGCATGAGCGGAGTCGTCCGAGAGATCGTCGCATGTGTGGTGTCGATTTCGATGATAGCGAATCATCGAAATCTGGTCGCAGATGCTCTCAGAACGGGAAAAAACACATTCACTATGCCGCTGTCTTGTGAGAGACGTCTGATGTATGCCAGTTGATGTGCTGCGACCAGGGGCATTCGTGGTACTCGGGGAAACGCATCGAGAGGTTGACGATGAATCGAGCCACTTCCCGAGCCGAGTAGACTGAATGAGACTTTTCCCAGCCGTTGCGGGCGATGCGGATACGTTCGTCGTCGCACTGTTTGAGCCGAAGGGCTTTGGCAACCAGATCGTCAAAGTCGGAGTAATAGACGACCTCATCGGATGAATAGAGTTGCTCAAGCCCGGCGCCGGCAGCCGTCAATGTGAGGATGCCATTCCCGGTCAGCTGCGCGATGCGGTCGGACGAGTAGAGTTCGACATCGTCACGTCGGCTGAGGTTCAGGGCCATCCGACTCGTGGAAAGGATCTGTTCTTTGGCGTGTCCAAACACAAGCGGATGTCCCAGACTGCCGAAGATCCCCATGCGAAACTCAGGCAATGCTCGCACAAGATTGGCAAGAAATTCCCGACGCTGGGGGGCATACTTGTCTCGTCCGAAGAACACGAGGTCGTATTCAGGATTAGGGTCGTCGAAGACCCGATCACGCTCGATGCCAGCCTCGACCGGATTAGGAATGAACGCAGCCGGACATCCGGGGCGACAGAACTTCTGCAGATCGCGCCCACCCGTTGTGCAGAAAATGGCGTCAAACAGATCGGCCCTTTTGGTGAGATGCCCGTAATCGCAACCTTCCCAGATGGGGTCGACATACCAAAAGGCAATGCGGATGCCCGGCACCTGCTCTCGAATCGCGAGAATGGTTTCTCGTGTCACCGTCTGTGCATGAGACAGGATGAGCAGATCCGGATGCACGTTCACGCAGGTCTTGATCAGTGCTTTATTCGCTCTGCCTCGACCGAAGATCTTGCTGCCCGTGGGGGAGAGCATGCGAGCCCGGTCATTGATGCTAAACGGGTAGACGTAACATCCTGCCTGGACAAGCCCTTGATGAATTTTCTGGTCCGGGTTGAAGAAAGCCAGACCGTCCTTGTCCATCTGATAGTTGGCTGCGTGCACCACTCGCAGCGTTCGAGAGTGATCGTTGGATCGCAGTGTGTCCGTCGACATCCATGCCCCTCCCCCGCAAGACCTCAAATACCAGCCTGGCCGCGTTTTGTATCTTAAGGGGATGATTACAGAAAGCTCAGTCTGCGATCCGGTCTTGATCATCTCGAATCCCTGTTCTTCGCAGATCGACATTGACCCATTTCCGCAGTTTTTCTAGGGTTCGCCGTTCCACAGCACTCCCAAGGACGGGGGCATGTTTCCATGCGTATTGGATTGATCTCGGTCGACTTTTATCCCAACGTCGGTGGGGTTGCGGCCCACGTCGTTGAATTGGGCAAAGCCCTTGTCAAACAGGGGCATGAGGTGCATGTCATCTCGCTTCCCATAGCAGATGAACGCTCGCGTGAGAGCGAACTTCATGGGATGCAGGTGCACCGGACACCATTCCCCCGGCACAAGCCTGTCTATTCCTGGCTGACGAACTGGTGGCTTCGGCAATTCCTTGAGTTGCAGCCGCTCGACGTCATTCATGTCCATGGATTGAGACCTGTCGAAGCGACCCGCGGACTCAGTGTTCCGGTCGTCTTTACAAATCACACTTCAGGGTTCCTCAAACGCATTCAGCGAGGTCCTGCAGAACACCGGCGACTTGCTGATCGACTGAAACATGTCTCGCACGTACTTGCGCCAAGCGATGAATTGGTCGAAGCCACCAAGACTGTCGGATATTACGGTCCCGTCACGTTCATCTCGAACGGCGTCGATACCGGACGGTTTCACCCGGGAGTCCCGGTCCATCGTGAGCAGTGGCAGGCAACGGATGACCACGTGGTCGTGCTGCTCGCGCGTCGCTTGGTTGAGAAGAACGGCGTGACAGTTTTTGCAGAAGCCATCACACAACTGCGCGATCTGCCGATCCGCGTCATCTTCGCGGGGGATGGAGACGATCGTGAGAAAGTGGAGTCGATTGTCACTGCGGGACAGATGCATCGCGAGTGCAGATTTCTTGGAAACGTCCGCAATAGCGACATGCCCGATATCTATCGGTCCGCCGATCTCTCGGTGCTTCCCTCTTTCATGGAGGCTACGAGTATCACCGGGCTGGAGTCGATGGCGACCGGATTGCCGCTGGTCGGTACACGAGTTGGTGGCATCCCGGCTCTGATTGACGATGAGGTGACAGGTCTGCTGGTTGAGCCCGGCCAGCCCACGGAGATCGCTAATGCCATTCGCAAGCTCGTCCTCTCGCCAAACCTGCGTGAGTCGATGGGGCTCAGAGCAAGGCAGCGCGCCGGCGAGTTCTTCTCCTGGGAGCGAATCGCTCAGGAAACGGTCGAGGTCTACGAGCAGTCATCCAGGCAGCGAGAAGCCGCATGAAACGGGTGATGCTTGTTTTCGGCACGCGTCCTGAAGCCATCAAAATGGTGCCCATCGTTCAGGAACTGTCGCGACATCCGGAGTGCCAGCCAATCGTCTGCGTGACGGCCCAGCATCGCGAGATGCTTGATCAGATTCTGGAACTCTTCGACATCACTCCGGATTATGATCTCGACCTGATGCAACCGGGTCAGACGCTCTCTCAGTTGAGTGCCCGAATTCTCGCCCAACTCGAACCGGTCCTCGTTGAAGCCAAGCCTGACGCTGTCCTCGTGCAGGGGGATACGACTTCCACATTCTGCGGAGCACTGGCGGCGTTCTACCAGAACATCCCTGTCGGCCATCTGGAAGCAGGATTGCGTACCGGAGACCTGCGAGCACCGTTTCCGGAGGAAATGAACCGGGTCCTGACCACACGCCTCGCTGCGTGGCACTTCGCTGCAACCGAGACGAATCGACGGACACTCCTGGAAGAAGGAGTGCCAGAAGACCGCGTCTTTGTCACGGGAAACTCGGTCATCGATGCACTGCTTCAGGTCCGTGATCGCATCGAACGTGGCGAGATGTCGCAGCAAACGAATGATCTGCTGGATTCCCTCTCTCGTCCGTTTGTGCTCGTCACCGGACATCGCCGCGAGAGTTTCGGCAGTGGATTCGAGTCCATCTGCAAGGCCCTCCGAACACTTGCAGAGCGGCATCCCAATGTCGACGTGATCTATCCGGTGCACTTGAACCCCAACGTGCAGGAACCCGTTCATCGCATCCTTAATGAAGTGCCGAATATTCGCCTGATGCAGCCGCTCGGCTATGAGCCGTTCGTTGCACTCATGGCCAAATCAACCTTCATCCTGACCGATTCGGGTGGCGTGCAGGAAGAAGCCCCCTCTCTCGGTAAACCGGTGCTCGTCATGCGAGACAAGACCGAGCGGACCGAAGGACTCGATGGTGGTGTCCGACTTGTGGGGACAAACCCGGATCGCATCCTCGCAGAGGCCGAGCGTCTGCTTACCGACGACGCTCACTACCGAGAGATGGCGGAAGCCAACAACCCCTACGGCGATGGCAGCACGTCCGAACATGTCGTCCGCCTTCTGTCACAGTTGATCTGAGTCCGTCCGGTTCGTCACCGTTATTCTCAGCCGGTTTCGACACCGTCATTTCTGCGCTTCGACCATACTCCGCCGGATCTTCGCATGCGCGGGGATGACGTGACAGTACAGAAATTTCCGATCCTACGGGACAGGAACCCACAATCCTCTGGGAATTCGGTTGTGGACTCCATGCGAGTCGGATCATCTGGTATCCTGCAGTTTGGTGATTTCCTTGACTGCGGGGGCAGCCTCATGATGGATCGTCGCGAAGTTTTGCAGGCGGGGTGTTCGTCCTTCCTGGGGTTGGGATTATCAGGTCTGCTGCAACAGAGGGCCGTTGCTGCTGCGTCCGAGTCGAGGGCGAAGTCGGTCGTGCTGGTGTTCCTCTCCGGAGGGGGCAGCCATATCGACATGTTCGATCCCAAGCCGACCGCGTCTGAGACAAAAGGGGAATTCGAACCGATCGCGACGAAAGTCCCCGGACTGCACTTCTCCGAGATGATGCCCATGATGGCCGAGCGGGCAGACCGATTCACCGTCGTCCGCTCGATGTCTCACACGGACAACCGGCATCTCTCAGGATCGCACAACACGCTGACCGGTTCAGTCCAGCCGTTTAGGGGCGAGTCGAACCAGGACAAGTCACTCAACCGGGCCGACTGGCCCTGCTACGGAGCGGCCATCGAGTCATTAAGACCGCCGGCCGACGGATCACCTTCACAGGTAACAATCCCCGTACCGCTGATTGAAGGGCCTCTTGTCTGGCCCGGACAACATGCCGGCTTTCTGGGTTCCAAGTACGACCCATTCCAAGTGAACTCCGATCCCAACGAGCAGAGTTTTGCGGTTCGAGGGCTCACCCTGACGGACGGGCTGAGTGTCGGACGACTCGACCGACGCTGGCAACTTCTGAACAGTGCCATCGAACGCGAAAAATCTCTCGACTCCTCCCATCACACTCACCAGTTCGCTGATAACCAGGAGGCCGCTTTCTCACTTCTGACTTCATCAAAGCTCAGCGAAGCGTTCGAAATCGATCAGGAGTCCCCTGAGATGCGTGAGCGGTATGGTCGCAGTCGGATGGGACAGACTTTGCTGCTGGCCAGACGTCTCGTCGAGGCTGAGGTCCCTGTCGTGCAGTGCAACATGGGACATGTACAGATCTGGGACACACATGTGAACCACTTCCCAAGGTTAAAGAACGATCTTCTCCCGCCGCTTGACCGGGGAGTCAGCGTGCTGCTCGATGACCTGTCCGAGCGCGGACTGTTGGACCAGACGCTGGTGATCGTCGTCGGAGAGTTCGGCCGCACGCCTCAGATCTCTCCATTGGCTGGAGAGCAAGTCCCTGGCCGACATCATTGGGCACCCGCATACTCTGCGGTCTTTGCAGGCGCAGGAGTTCGAGGCGGCCAGGTGATCGGAGCCACGGACGACATCGGAGCCTACCCGATCACGAAGTCGTACCATCCCAACGATCTGGGCGCGACCGTGTATCAATCCCTGGGAATCGACCCACACACGATGGTGCGGGACCGACTCGGACGTCCGATCCCGCTGAATCAGGGCAAAGTCATGGATGTACTGTTCGGGTGAGCGACTCGCTTCGTCTGCTGCACGGTCCTCACACAAACCACCAATCAGTGTTTATGAGCCGCATCGCGAACCGCTTGTGTCGGCTCGAAGATCGATTTCTGGTACTTCTTCGCCAGTCGCTCCAGTTGATCGGTCAGGTCCCAGTGTGAGATCTGACGGCCAATGCTCATCGGGCCGACGGGATTGCCAGTTGAGTTGATCATCGCGAGGTCGACATCCGCGATCGAACAGACTCCCTGTTCGACGAGCTTGGTGGCCTCGTTGATCTGCGTGAAGATTGGGAGGAGGGGATGAAACTTCTTCGTCGCCTTTGATCGATCAATCTCAGGACGGCCTTTCGACCAGTCGTAGTAGCCTTGCCCGGACTTCTTACCGAGATGCCCTTTCGCCAGCATGGCCTTGAGATGTGGCTCGGGGGCGTAGTCTTCGTGGAGTTGATCAGTGAAGTACTGAGCGACATTCACAGCGATATCGATCCCCACGAAGTCGGTCAGTTCGCACGGCCCCATCGGCATCCCGACGTTCATCATGAATGCATCCAGTGCTTCCGGCTCGATCTCGCCGCTCTCGACGATCGCACCAAACAGGACCGCTGGAGCAGCATTGACCCGATTGGCAATGAATCCGGGAGTGTCACGACGCACAAGGACCGGCACTTTGCCCAGCTTCTGAGCAAACGCGTATCCCGTCTCGACCGTCTCGTCAGCTGAATCGTCTGAACGGATGACTTCGACGAGTTTCATCAGCACAGCAGGATTGAAGAAGTGCATGCCGAACACCTGAGCGGGCCGCTGGGTACTGCGTCCGATTTCCGTGATGCTCATCGTGGATGTGTTGGAAGCCAGCAGGGCCCCGGGTTTGGCCAACTCGTCCAGCTGTGCAAAGATCTTTTTCTTGAGATCGAGTACCTCGGGGGCCGCCTCGATAATCAGGTCCGCATGTGCAGCGGCCTCAGCGAGATCGGTCGTGGTGCTCAGCCCCTTTGTGCGAATCTGTTCCACCGCCTCCTTGGGGACCTTCCCTTTCTCGGCCAGTTTTTCCAAACTGGCCAGAATGCGACCGGCCCCTTTATCAACAGCCTCTGTGTTGACGTCGTAAAGCGTGACCGGGTATCCGCCGAGCAGGGCAACCTCAGCGATCCCGTGTCCCATGTCGCCTGCACCAATGACAGCGACGGATTTGATCTGATCAAGACTCATGATGGACTTTCTTTGTTCTGGTCAGCGAATTCGGTAGGGAAGAGCAAGAAATCGAAAGGCAGTTATGCCTGACCATTCTCACGTTCGATGATCATCGCAACACCTTGCCCCCCACCGACGCACATGGTCGCACAGCCGTATCGACCGTTCTCCTCATTGAGGATGCGGGCCAGTGTGCCAACGAGTCGGCCTCCACTCGCACCGAGCGGATGACCAATCGCGATGCCGCCCCCCTTGACATTGACCTTCTCAGGATCGATGCCCAACTCCTGAATCGCGTACAGGGCTACAACAGCAAAGGCTTCGTTGATCTCCCAGAAGTCGATGTCTTCAACTTTGAGGCCCGCATGTTCAAGGGCACGTCGCGTCGACGGCACGGGCCCGGCTCCCATGATGTTCGGCTCAACTCCCGCAAAACCGATGGATCGCACCGTGGCGAGCGGCTTGATCCCTTTCGCAAGAGCACCTTCCTTGGACATCAGCAGGACCGACGTCGCACCCGCGTTCAACGGAGATGACGTTCCGGGCGTGATGCGTCCGTCCTTACGAAAGGGGGTCCGCAATCCCTGCATCCCCTCAAGCGTCGTGTCCGCACGGATGGCCTGATCTGTCTCGACGAGCATCTTCGAGCCGTCAGCCTGTCTCACCTCCAGCGGAAGAATCTCTCCTTTGAAGAACCCGGCTTCCTGAGCGGCAGCCGCACGTTGATGCGACCGCACGCCCCACTCGTCCATCGCAGGACGATCGATGTTGCCGATGTCTGCGAGCTTCTCCGCAGTGACGCCCATGTTCATCGAGTTGTACATGTCCCACTTCATCAGCGACGGGTCCATGTAAAAACGCAGGTTGGTATCGATGGCTCCATCCCCCCCCATCGGGACACGCGTCATGTGTTCCATCCCGCCGGTCAGCACCGTGTCGGCATAGCCCATCGCGATTTCCATGTAGCCCATTTGCATGGCCGCCATCGCAGAGCCGCATTGTTGATCGATGCACTTGGCCGATGTCCGTTTGCTGAGGTTGGCGAGGATCAACGGACCGCGCCCCCCAATCGTGAACTGTTCGCTGACAGCTTGGGCACAACCGAGAATGAGGTCGTCCACCTCATCAGCCGCAACGCCCGCCTGTTCAATCACAGCGGGCAACAATTGAGAGAGCATGTCATCGGATCGGATCTTGCCGAACCAGTCGCGTGCCGGGTCCTGCGGTCGCGATCGTGATTGTGCAGTCCGAAGATAACCGGCAATGACGACTTCGCGCATGTCGAACGTCCTTTATGTGCAGTCAGTAATATCGATCAGGTCTGATCTGAGACAAAGAATCCATGCTACTGTACGGTCGGTAGGCTGTCGACCAGCTGAAGTCTGATTGCTCGCAGTTTGAGGATCTTGCCACGACTAAGTCAGTGTGGCCATGCATTCAGCGTGAATTGATCATTTCACCACCCAACCTTCCAACCAAAACAGAGGCGGTTCTCTCGGTCAATTACGGTGCATCGGAGATCGTCGATCCGTTCGGCAATGGTAGCCAGTGGTCGAACCACAGGTTATGTTGACAGTTCTCATTCGACATCTGTTACAGCGAATTCTTCGTATTTTCTTGTCAGCAAGCGGACCACGTCATGAATACTGACTGGCTGAAGAATCTCCGTCTGGATCTGTCTCTGATCAAACACTCTCGACGCAGGCGAGTCCGAAGAGGGTTAAGGCGATCCGGTTTGGAGGCGACTGAGGCGCTGGAAGCGCGAGTGATGCTCGCCGGTAACTTCGGAGAGGTCACATCGTTCTCAAAAATCAGTGACACGGCCGGTAACTTTGCAGCTGCCTTGGACAATGCCGACGAACTTGGCACCGCAGTCACGAGCCTCGGAGACCTGAACGGCGATGGGATCGCTGATATGGCGGTTGGAGCAACGGGCGACGACGACGGAGGTACGGACCGTGGAGCGGTCTATGTGTTGTTCATGAATTCCAACGGCACTGTGAATTCATCTCAGAAAATCAGCAACACGGCAGGCGGTTTTACAGCAGTACTGGATGACGGAGACAACTTTGGAAATTCGCTGACGAACCTGGGTGATCTGGACGGAGACGGAGTCACCGACATCGCGGTCGGTGCGATTGGAGATGATGATGGCGGCAGTGACCGCGGCGCCGTCTACATTTTGTTCATGAACTCTGACGGGACGGTCAAGTCACACCAGAAGATCAGTGACACTGCAGGGGCCTTCACCGGGTTGCTGGACGACGACGATCAGTTTGGTCATGCCGTGACCGAATTGGGGGATCTCGATGGCGATGGCGTCTTGGATTTGGCCGTCGGTGCTCCAAAAGACGATGACGGTGGTTCCAACCGAGGGGCCATGTATGTGCTGTTTCTTAACACTGACGGAACAGTAAAGTCACACGCGAAGACTAGCGACGTCAGTGGCACACTTCTCTTCAATGACGACATGGCGGGATGGTCACTTACGAACCTGGGCGACCTCGATGGCGATGGAATCACGGATGTGGCCATTGGAGCCGTCGGATTGGATACGGGGAATATCTTTCGGGGGGGATTGGGGATTCTCTTTCTGAATTCCAACGGCACGCTCAAAGGTCTTCAGCGGATTACAAACACACAGGGGAATTTCACCGGCGTTCTCGATTTTGGTGACAATTTCGGGAGCGCACTCACAGTTGTCGGTGACCTTGATGCAGACGGTGTAGCTGATCTGGCAGTTGGGACGAGGAACGACGATGACGGCGGAAGTGGTCGTGGAGCTGTGTATGTGCTGTTCATGAACACGGACGGGACGGTCAAAGCTCATCAGAAAATCAGCGACACTTTCGGCAACTTCACCGCCATCCTGGAAGACGATGATCATTTCGGTCGTTCGCTGACAAGCTTGGGAGACCTCGACGGCGACGGTCTCATCGAATTGGCAGTCGGCACCCGCGGCGATGATGACGGAGGCACCGACCGCGGAGCTGTGTACATTCTCAGTCTTGAAACCTTGGTCCCGCCGATCGGGTATGTCACCGCCACTCGCAAGATCAGCGACACGGTTGGCAACTTCACGAAAGTTTTTCAGGACGAAGATTATTTCGGCACGGCGATCACCGACCTGGGAGACCTTGATGGTGATGGCATTAACGACATGGCTGTCGGAGAACTTGGCAGCCATGAGGGCGAATACAGCAGCGGTGCTGTGTATATCCTGTTTTTGAACGCGGACAGAACGGTCAAGTCGTATCAAAAGATCGATGGAACCGAGGGCGGTTTTACTGGCACCCTCGACGATGCTGACTATTTTGGGAGTGCACTCAGGAATTTGGGAGACTTGGATGGTGACGGGGTCATCGACATCGCCGTCGGAGCGTCCGGCGATGATGACGGAGGCAACAATCGTGGTGCGGTCTATGTGTTGTTCCTCAACTCAAACGGGACAGTGAAGTCCCACCAGAAGATCAGTGACACTGCAGGGAACTTCACCGCCCTCCTGGATGATTATGATCTGTTTGGGGGGGCGTTGGCGTCACTCGGAGACATGGATGGTGACGGGGTCGGTGACATCGCTGTCGGAGTCACAGGTGACGATGACGGCGGTTCGGCACGTGGAGCGGTCTATGTCCTCTTCATGAATTCAGACGGCACAGTAAAATCGCAGCAAAAAATCAGTGACACCCTGGGAGGTTTCACAGCTTCGTTGGCGGATTTTGATCTCTTTGGCAAGTCGTTGACAGGTGTGGGCGATCTGGATGGTGATCAAATTGCTGACCTTGTCGTAGGAGCAACGGGAGACGCTGGAGGCGGGCTCGCAAGAGGGACGTTGTACGTGCTGTTTCTCAATGCAAACGGCACCATTAAGTCTTACCAGAAGGTCAACGACATTGTTGGAGGCTTCACGGCGGCTCTGGAGAATGGCGATCGCCTCGGGCAGTCACTGACAAACGTAGGTGACATGGACGGCGATGGTGTGACCGATCTCGCTGTGGGAACCTATCGCGATGATGACGGTGGCACGAACCGTGGTGCTGCATACATTCTGTTGATGAATGCCGATGGAACCGTTAAGTCGCATCTAAAGATTAGCGACACTGAAGGTGGGTTGACTGGGGCGCTGGACGACTTCGACTGGTTCGGATTCTCATTGGCAAACGTGGGAGACATTGATGGGGACGGTCTGAACGAACTCGCCATCGGCGCACTTCGGGACGACGACGGCGGCGCCGAAAACTCTGCCGAACGCGGAGCCGTGTACATCCTCAGCCTCGATCAAGTCACCCCGCCTGGAATTGTGACCGTCGAACGCAAGATCAGCGATACGGCCGGTAACTTCCTCGCCATTTTGGATGACAATGAACATTTTGGTCGCGCTGTCGCTGATCTTGGTGACCTCGATGGCGATGGCATCAACGATCTGGCAATCGGAGCAACCAGGGATGGCGATGGGGGACCCAAGCGAGGTGCGGTCTATACATTGTTCCTCAATGCCAATGGCACAGTAAAGTCCTATCAAAAGATTAGTGACACCTTCGGAAACTTCACTGCGCAGCTAGATGATGGAGATGAATTTGGTAGCTCCATCGCAACAATTGGCGATCTGGATGGAGACGGAGTAAACGACCTCGCCATCGGAGCACAGTTTGATGATGATGGTGGAAATGGAGAAAAGGGGGCGATATATGTTCTGTTTCTGAACACAAATGGTACCGTCAAGTCACACCAGAAAATCAGCGCAGCACAAGGCACATTTACTGCAGCACTCGATGGCTTTGACCTCTTTGGGAGTTCAATCGCAAACCTTGGAGATGTTGATGGTGACGGTGTCACCGATTTGGCAGTTGCCGCATATGGTGATGATGACGGGGGAGCAGGGCGGGGCGCTGTGTACGTGTTGTTCCTCAATTCTGACGGTACGGTCAAATCACATCAAAAGATTAGTGATACAGAGGGAAACTTCACCGCCGATCTTGAAAACGGACGAGGAATTGGCAAATCATTGGCAAGCCTAGATGACTTGGATGGCGACGGGGTAACGGACATCGTGACTGGCGTAATTCGAAGTAGCGATGGCGGTAGTAGCAGGGGGACAATCTATGTACTCTTTCTGAACGTAGACGGCACAGTGAAGGCATATCAGACGATCAGTGATACTGCCGGCAACTTCGATGCACATTTGGATGATTTCGATCGCTTCGGTTATGGAACTACAAGCTTAGGTGACTTGGATGGGGATGGGGTTACAGATCTCGCCGTGGGAGCAGTTCTCGATGACGATGGTGGAGATCGTCATGGCGCTGTGTATATTCTTTTTCTTAATGAGAATGGAACCGTAAAGAATCATAAAAAGATCAGCGATACACAGGGGAACTTCAAATCATCACTTGACGACTTGGACATTTTTGGATTCTCACTGTCCAGCTTAAGAGATATCGATGGAGATGGACTGCCAGAACTTGTAGTTGGAACATATCGCGATGATGACGGAGGCAATGATCGTGGAGCGATATACATTCTCAGCTTGGCTGGGGTGCCCACACCTCCAGTTCCAATGGCGACGTCGGTTAACGGTGGTGTCGCGAACCGTTCGGGGATTCAGGAATTTACCATCACGTTTGATCAGGCGGTGACGTTGGGGTCGCCGACGGCTTTGAATCTGTTCAATCATTCGACCGGGTTGCCGGTGGATCTCACTAATGCGGTGTTGATGGGGGATGGGACGACCACGGTCACTTGGGTGCTGCATGATGGGCCGGGGGGGATGACGGATGTGGTGCTGGCCGATGGGCGGTACACGGCTGAGTTACCTGCGGGGGCCACGACGCCGAGTCTTGCACAGTCGCACACGTTCGCCTTCCACAAGTTGACGGGGGATGTCAGCGGTGACGGCACCGTGAGCTTCACCGACTATGGCGTCGTGCAGGCGAACTTCGCGGGGAGCGGCAGCGTGTTCCGGGCGGGCGATGCGAGTGGCGACGGCACCGTCAGCTTCACCGATTACGGCACCGTGCAGTCAAACTTCGCTGCGTCGCTGCCAGCACTCCCGCTCGACTTCGGTGACGCTCCCGACTCGGCCACGTTCCCGACGACGCTGGCCAACAACGGAGCCCGGCACGTCATCACGGGCAACACGCTGTTCCTCGGGGCGACTCGCGATGCCGAAGCGAACGGACAATCGTCGGCCGGTGCGACGGGAGACGGAGCTGACGAGGACGGCATCGTCGTCAGCGGCGGCAGCCTGCAGTTTGGCGTGCCGGTCAGCGTGACCGTCACCGCCAGCGTGCC
>JAGQQG010000170.1 GCA_020426325.1 Planctomycetaceae bacterium
CACTTCCATTGGGTGAAGCAGGGAAGTTGTCGCGGATTGAATGCGACGCTGAATCCGCGATCGCCGGACGCATTGTGGAGGAGTGCCAGCGACTGCTGTTGGTCTTCGATCTTCATGTCAAACAAGTAGGCCTGTTCTGCGTACCCCGGAGTCGGGTCGAGATATGTGTCCCAGGTTTCGATGTTTTCCGTGGCTCGCGCATCTCGCGGGGCCATCTCGAGGAACGGCAAAGCCAGTTTGGCTCCGGCTTCGAGAAACGGTCTCCCGACGTTGATGTGATAGAGCAGAGAGAGGTCGGTTGCCTTCGACCCCAGGTTCTCGACCTCATCGCGGACGACAATCGAGGTCTCACCGACCTTCAATGAGATTTTTGAGGTCAAACGTAACTGCGGGCCGAACAGGCAAGTTTCATCGCAGACGCCCCGCACCCAGAGTGTCTGCTCGGCAGGATCGATGCCGACTTCGACTGAATGTGCAGGGAGATTGGCAATGCGACCGTGCAGGGTGATTTGTGACTCGATGGGCGAAGCGGCGTCTTCGTCGAGACCCGGCGGGCCGACGTACGACAGACCGCAACGGCAAAGCAACTCGTTAAAGCCATCGAGCCATCCCAGACCGTTACGAGCAGCCTGGTCGACAAACTGAGGATGCACGGGCAGTTGGACGGGCGAATTCCATCCGACCGGAAGACCGCGGCAATCCGCTTTCCAGATGCCCATCCCTCGCGTGGGGAGCACACTGACGGTCAACGGTCCGTTGCATAACTCGATGACGTTAACCCCTTCGGAGACTCCTCCTCGAAGTGTCTGCCGGCGAACGGACCAATCCCCCGCCATGTCATGTTCTGCCGACCTCCAGTCGAACAGCACTTCACAATCCGCTGCAGCTACCGAAGGTCGAGCACTGATTGATTTCACAAGTGGCCGTGTCACGAATGACTCCTCACTGATTCAGATCTGTTCGTTAGGCAGAGGGCTCAGGCGGGTTGCGGAGCGAGATTGAACTGGCCATCGACCGGACGCGTCCGGCTTTTTCCGCCACCGATGTCACTCACCCGAGGTCGTTGGATGAATTTACTCCGCCCGGTTCGCGCATTCCAGCCGCTCTAATCGTGCCAACCCGCAAACTCTCACCAGCCTTCCCTGCGAAGCCGGGACAGTCAACGCGATTCCACGTCAGGGTATGACATCTTTCGACTGAGACTTTCACAATCGCATTCACTCCGCCATCATCTGACGAACATCATGATTGCTTTGACGACCGAACCGCTCACCCCTCACACAGTAATGACCAACGAACCGGAAACCCTGCCCGCCCCCTACACCGAGGAGTGGTTCCAGCAGATGCGAGGCCTGCTGGGCGATGCTGCCTGCCGCACGCTCGGAATGTATGCGATCCCCAAGGACTTTACGCTGTCTGTCGTCATCCCCGTGTACAACGAACGAGCCACGTTAATGCAGTTGCTCGATCGAGTGAAAGAAGTGCCGATTCCGAAGGAAATCGTGCTCGTCGATGATTGCAGCGTGGACGGCACACGCGACCTGCTCAAAGAACTCGAACAGGGGGGATGGGATGACAAGAACAACCGGTTGTCCATCCACTACCACGACGTGAATCAGGGGAAGGGGGCCGCGGTCCGCACGGGCTTCTCGAAAGCGACCGGAGATGTCAGCATCATTCAGGATGCGGACCTGGAATATGACCCGGCCGAGATTCCGAGACTGTTGCAACCCATCATCGAAGGGCGGGCCGATGTCGTGTTCGGCAGTCGCTTTCTTGGTGACCAGCCTCACCGTGTCCTCTATTTCTGGCATTATGTCGGGAACAAAGTGCTGACGACCCTTTCGAACTGCTTCACGAATCTCAACCTGACCGACATGGAGACGTGCTACAAACTCTTCAAACGGGAGGTCATTGAGGAGATCGGACCACGGCTCAAACAGAACCGCTTTGGAATTGAGCCGGAGATGACGGCTCGTGTTGCTCGACGACGGTACCGTGTCTTTGAGATGTCCATCAGCTATCACGGCCGAACCTACGATCAGGGGAAAAAGATCGGCGTCAAGGACGGGTTCCAGGCTCTGTGGTGCATCATCCGTTACGGTCTGGCCGACTGAAGTTGCCCGGCAGAAGGGCCGGATGCCCAAAGGGACACTTTTCTGGGAATTGATTCCGTCACGAGGCCCGGCTGCAAACCTGAGAATCTTGGCAGATTTCGGTTGAACTGCAATTCCGAGAATCGTTCCGTCAAATCGCGTGACTTGCGAGTCACAGACTCTCTATAATCCTGCCGACTCGAACAGTTGAGAGTAATCAACGAAGTAACGAACCAGCCATTCAGCCAGGAGGTCCGACTGATGCCGCTCTATGAAATTGAAACCAACGCCCACATCATGATTACCGCCACTGAGACTCCGGAAGAAGCTCAGGCATTGGCGGTCGAACAGTACCCGTCTGATGAAATCATTCGCATCACCAAACGCCCCAAGCAGATGTGGGTCATTTCCAAGAGCTTCCTCGGTCTGAACAGTCAGGTTGAACCGTGCGAACAGGCCCGTGACTGCCTCGCACGGGCAGCCGGGGACAAGTTGCATGCCATCCGACTGTACATGCACGAAACCGGATCCGACCTGCACGAAGCTCAGCGAGCCATCGAAACCAACATGTCACTCGGCTGGTAGGTCACCTGTTTCAGCTTCGTTGACATCTCCAGGTTCAGCGATTTTGTCAGCGGTGTCACCAACATCGTCAGTGTGCTCACCAATGTCGTTTCCGGCCCCTGCTTCTTGTTGATGAGCTCCGGTCTGGATTGATTCGAAGATCCCGATCGCGCGTTCCTCGTCCCAATTCTCTTCGGGACAGATGTAGATGATGAATGCTGCTCCACCCTTGCCTTGAAAGACACCGTTGACCTGACGCATCTCTTTTCCCTGGCCATCCTTGCCTTTGACGATCTCAATCGTCGTTTCTTCGCCAGCGATGGTTACATCACGCTGTTCGCTTGATTCAATTTCGATATTTCGATTCTGCCCCTGCTGGTCGAGTTGCTGCTGGAACTGTTGACGCATCTGAGCAGCATCCATTCCCGGAGGGCCGTTCATCTGCATCAGCATTAGAACTGAATCGCCATCTTCATAGACGGCCATCTGCATCCCGACCCCCATCACCTGTGCATTCACACCGGCCTTGGGGGTCAAGGTGTCCGGAACATCAATGTCGGCGATTCCCTCCTGGATAGTCCGAATTTCCTCCGGATCTTCCGTTGTCATCTGGGCGAACTTGTAACCGAAAAAGGCAATTCCCCCGCAGCACACAAGGACCGCCACTCCGCCTACAATCATAAAGCCGATGAGCACCTTCACCCCCGTGCTCATGCCGGGCTTCGGCTGAACATACCCGGCATCGGCCCCATAGGACGGGTCTTCCCGGAAGGAACGATTTGCTTCGTCGGAATCCTGATACCAGTTGTCGTCAGCCATAAGACCTGCCGTGTGGGTTTGAGAAAACGAGTTATGAAGTGTGATTCGTGGAGGTGAGAGAAGATCTTACCGGATTTTGCATGGATTCCAGTCCACCACACCGAAATCCGCGACGAGGGCCGTCATTCGCCCTTGCGCTTCGGACGCGGTTCTGCATCCGTTTCAGGGTACCAGCGTGCCAGCTCGTTTCGGACGGCTGATGTCTTCGGATCGTTTGCGAGGTTCGTCCATTCATATGGATCGCTGGAATGATCGTACAGTTCCTCCGAGCCGTCAGCATAGCGGATAAATCGCCAGCGGTTGGTTCGAATCGCGTGATTCCTGAATCCATAGGTCGTCAGCGCGGGCGTCTCCCATTCCGTAGACGGATCATCGAGCAACAATCGCAGGCTCGTCCCTTCCACATGCGCTGGAACAGAAATCCCTGCCAGATCACACAGCGTGGGATAGATCGTCATGAAATCCACGACCTGTTCGCACTGACTTCCGGGTTTTGTGACGCCGGGGACGACCCAAATCAGCGGCGCCCGTGTCGCCTCTTCCCACAGAGCAAATTTTCGCCAGTGATCTTTCTCGCCGAAGTGCCAGCCGTGATCTCCCCACAACACAATGATTGTGTTCTCCCGATGGGGACTGTTTTCGAAGGCATCAAGCAGTCGTCCGATGTTCATGTCCGTGTAAGCGACCGTCGCGAGATAGGACTGAATAGCAGCCTTCCAGCGGCCGTTCTCTTTGAACTGCCGATGATCCCCCTCGGGTCGTGCCATCTTGAGGCCGGCCGCGGGCACATCGTTCAGGTCATACTCCTGATAAGGGGGCAACTCGATCTCTGCCAGTGGAAATTGATCGTAATACTTGCGAGGGACAGCAAACGGCAAATGAGGTTTATGCAGCCCGCATGCCAGAAAGAACGGTTTCTCATGCTCAGTGCTCAGCTTCTCGATGCAGAAGTCGACGGTATGCCAGTCTCCGAGATCTTCATCCCTGAGGTCATGCCGCAGCGGTTCGTGAAAGCCTTCCATCTTGTCCACCCCCTTGCTATGCGCGGGGACAGGCAACGGGGGATATTCATCCCATTCCGATTCGTAGAACGAGTCGCTGTGAAAAATCTTGCCCATCCCCCAGGTGGAGTAACCGGCCTGCTTGAACGTTGCAGCCATCGTCTTGCCTTCGGGGATGAAGCGGGTCCAGAAGTCCTGGTTGAAATAACAGCCGGTCGTGCTCGCCCGCATGCCGCTCATCAGTGCAGCACGTGACGGATTACACGCTGGCACGGCACAGTGAGCCTGCGTGAAAGCCGTTCCCATCCCAGCCAGACGATCGAGATTCGGCGTCTGTGTCTGTGGGTTGCGGCCGGTGTATCCCACCCAGTGATTCAGATCGTCCACCGCAATGAATAAGACATTCGGCTTCTCAGCAGCAGAGGTCATCGCAGCGGCTAACAACACCAGCAGGAACGGTAACAGGTAATGCATGAATCGTTCTCCGGACAACAATGGAACTGCTACATAATACTCATTGAATGATCGACGGACCAACAGCACCACAAACCGATCCTGCTCATCGCTGGATGCGCAAGGTTTCAGGTGGGTAAGATCCTGTGCGAAATATCGATCACTCTCGAACTCCAACATCCATTACTCGACATCTCATGTCCGCTCCTGCTTTCAACAGCTTTCATCTCGATCAGGCCGTGAAGTTGATCGCCGAATCGACAGGCCTTGCAGAGAAGTACGTCAGAAAGGCTGTCGATCTTCTGGAAGACGGGAATACCTTGCCATTCATCGCGAGGTATCGCAAGGAGGCGACCGGAGCGCTGGACGAGACGCAGTTGAGACAAATCGAAGACGGACTCGCGAAGGCTCATGAATTGTCGCGACGCAAGGACACAATTCTCCGGACCATCCACGATCAGGGACAACTGACAGCTGAGTTGCAAACTCAGATCGAACTGTGCCAGGACAAGCAGGTCCTTGAGGACCTTTATCTTCCCTTCAAACCCAAACGACGAACACGGGCGTCGATTGCTCGGGAACGGGGACTGCAACCGCTGGCGGACATGCTCTTGAGGCAAAAACCACTTGGCCGACCGAAGACGGAGGTGTTGCGTTCTTTCGTGAACCCCTTGAAGGAAGTCCCTGATCCTGAGACCGCCCTTCAGGGGGCGTGTGACATTGTTGCAGAGACCTGGGCCGAAGATGCATCGACGCGGCGCTGGCTGGTCGAGGAAGCTCACGGCTTTGGCGACGTCCACTCACAGGTCAAGCGGGGTAAAAAGGAAGAAGCCTCCAAGTTCGAGATGTACTTTGATCACAAGGAGTCGGTGAAACGCATCCCCTCGCATCGTCTGCTGGCCATGAAGCGTGGTGAAGCGGACGGCCTGCTGCGAGTCGCGATCGAACTAAGCGATGAGTTCATCCTGCGTAAGCTCAAACCCAAACTGGTTCCCAGGCGCGAGTTTGAATTCCATCAGGAACTGCTCACGACCGTTGAGGACTGTTATCAACGCCTGCTCATGCCGGCCGCGGAGTCCGCCACTTTGCAGACCCTCAAAGAGCAGGCAGATGACGAGGCCATTCAGGTCTTCGCTCAGAACCTGCGGGAACTCCTGATGGCTCCCCCGGCGGGTCCGCGCGTCACGATGGGGATCGATCCCGGCTTTCGTACTGGGTGCAAGGTTGCGGTCGTGGATGGCACCGGCAAGTTCCTGGAGAGCTCAACCATTTTTCCCACACCGCCTCGTGAGGACATTACGGGCGCAACCACGATCCTGCATGACCTAATCAAGCGACATCAAGTCCAACTGATTGCCATCGGTAACGGAACTGCTTCACGTGAAACAGACGCGTTTGTCTCAGCACTGATCAAAGACCTCAGCACCCACAGCAACGGGACAACAGTCCCGACCAAAGTCATCGTCAGCGAGTCGGGGGCCTCGATCTACTCTGCCAGCGAACTGGCGGCACGCGAGTATCCCGATCTCGATCTGACGGTCCGCGGGGCGATCAGCATCGCCCATCGCCTGCAGGACCCACTTGCTGAACTCGTCAAGCTCGACCCCAAGTCGATCGGCGTTGGTCAATATCAGCACGACGTCAATCAGACCCTGTTAAAACGGAGCCTCGATCGGGAAGTGCAGTCGTGTGTGAATGCTGTGGGAGTCGATCTCAACACGGCCAGTTCAGCTCTCCTCACACATGTAGCAGGTGTCGGCCCCAGGCTGGCTGAGCGGATCGTCGAGCATCGAGATACTCACGGACCATTTACGTCTCGAAAGCACCTGCTGGATGTCGCCTCACTGGGTCGAAAAGCCTTTGAACAATCTGCCGGTTTTCTGAGAATCCGTGATGGAGAGCAACCTCTGGACAACTCAGCCGTCCATCCGGAGAGTTACCATGTGGTCGAGAAGATGGCTGCTCGCCTGAAGGTCAACACGGGGCAACTCGTGGGCAACGAGTCACTGGCCAAACAACTCCAGGCGGAAGACTTCGTCGACGATCAATGCGGACTGCCGACCATCTTGGACATCATCGCTGAGTTGGCCAAGCCGGGCCGCGACCCGCGAAGCGAATTCAAGGTCGCTCAATTCGCAGAAGGGGTCAACGAACTGGAAGACCTGCGCCCCGGCATGACCCTGGAGGGGGTTGTCACCAACGTGACCAAGTTTGGTGCATTCGTCGACATCGGCGTTCATCAGGATGGACTCGTGCATATCTCGGAACTCGCAAACCATTACGTGCAATCGCCAAGCGATGTCGTTTCTGTCGGCGACGTCATCCGTGTGAAGGTGCTGGATGTCGACCTGGACCGCCGCCGTATCGGTCTCTCGCGCAAGCAGGCGTGAACGAGAACGTCACGCCGTTTATGATGGCAACTGCTCCCAACCTCATATCAATTCGAGAGACGTATCATGTGGAATCGTTGTCTGCTTGCGTGGCTGTTCGTCATCACACTGACAGCAACACTTTCAGCTGAACCGCTGGTTTATGAAGGTGACTCGGGGCCCGGTGCAGGCAAGAACATCGTCTTCCTCGCGGGAGATCACGAATACCGTTCGGAGGAAACGCTGCCTGCACTGGCGAGAATCCTTGCGGTACATCACGGCTTCAAATGCACGGTCCTGTTTACGGTCGACCCCAAAACGGGTGACATCGATCCGGCTGCCGACAATATGCCCGGGACGTCTGTTCTCGATGAGGCAGACCTCGCGGTGATCTTTCTTCGCTTCAAGAATCTGCCCACGGAGCAGATGCAACCGATCGTGGATTACCTCAACCGCGGAGGGCCGGTCGTCGGCTTGAGAACGGCCACTCATGCCTTCAAGATTCCGACCGATGCTGAGTTCGCTCGGTATGACTTCCAATACAAAGGGGATGACTACAGGCTTGGATTCGGTCGGCAGGTGCTCGGCGAAAGTTGGGCCGGTCACTACGGGACCAATCATGTCATGAGCACAAGGTTGGACATTGTTCCCGATGCGGCCGCACATCCGATCTTGCGCGGTGTGACGACACCCTGGGTCCAGGCCGGCGGGTATTGGACGGAACCAATGGTGGACAGCACCGTCCTGGCTTTGGCTCAGCCTCTCAACGGCATGACTGCTGACTCTCCCGCTGCGTCGGACAAGGCACCCTGTCCCGGTGCCTGGGTTCGTCTCTACACGGGGAAGAACGGCCAGGAGGGTCGCGTCTTCACAACGACGTACGGTGCATCCGAGGACATCGTCAATCTGGACTTTCGCCGTTTGCTGGTCAACGCGTGCTTCTGGACCTGCGGCCTGGATGACGAGATCACCCCCGAACTCAACGTCGATTTTGTCGGCGCGTTCCAGCCGTCTCCCTTTCGGTTTGAGGGTCATCGCCGTGGCGTGCAGCCTTCAGACCTGGCAGATCTCAACTCTCCGATCATGACGACCACAAAGCCGAACACCGAGCCGAGTCCGAAGAACGCAAACTGATCGAAGCAAACGGAAGGGCGATCCGCCCAACGGGCCGCAATCGATCAATGCTTGTAGACCTTGTGCTGAGGTCGCCCCATGAGGATTTGTTCCTTGCCCCAGTTCGTCACAGCGCGAAAAGCGTCACTTCGGATGAAGTCCTGAAAGGCCTGTTCGTCCGACCACTCACTTGTGATGAGATAGGAAGCATCATCCGCGACGTCTTTCCACAACGTCGACTCGGAGTGCCCCTCTGCTGCCTTGAGAGCGTCAATGACTCCCGCGAACTTCTCTTCGAAGTCCTGTTGCTTGCCCGGGATCACACGATAGTTCATGCCGACAGTAACCATGACATTCCAATCTCTTGAGGTAGATTTACTGCTATTCGCACACAGAGTTCTCTCCGGTGATTCACTTCAGAGTTGAGCCTAACAACCAGGAGCAGAAAGAAAAGGAAGGACCGTCAAATACCGGACGAACGTCACTTCTGTAGCTGTGTTCGGAGCGCGTCAGTTGTAACATGCTGAGCTGACTCTGGTTGCGACACCTTGACAATGGCTCTGCTGATGCTATCTTGAATTGTTGTCGGATGTTGCGTCCGACTCCCACCTTTGCACACCAGTGCCCCTGCCAAACGTCCCGCCGTTCGACTCCATGAAGGAGCCTCTGATGAGTTCGATGACGTGCCCGAAGCTTCCATACACACGCCAGTTGTTACTGCTTGCTTCAGTCATAATGTTTCAACTGCTCGCTGCTGCGACTGAGGTTCGTGCAGCAGTCAATGTCTTCATAGGACCAAGCGACGCCGATCAAGGGATCACCTTGCGTGGTCCCGATTCGCGACAGCAGGTCTTCGTCACAGCAGAACTCGAAGACGGGCGGACGGACGACCTGACTCATACCGCGACATACACAGCAGAGCCTGCAGGTATCGTTGAGGTGTCGAGCGATGGGCTTGTGAAACCATTGTCGGATGGGATAGCAACCCTCCGAGCGGTGGGCAAAGACGGTGAGACAGCAGAAATTGCTGTGACCGTGACCGATTACGCGGGCAATCAGGCGATCAACTTCAAGAATCAGGTCGTCCCGATCTTTACGAAGCTGACGTGCAACAGCGGCGGCTGTCATGGAAAATCGGGCGGTCAGAATGGCTTTCGGCTGTCGCTCCTTGGCTTCTATCCGGACGACGATTACGAGTTCCTCGTGAAAGAAGGCCGCGGTCGACGACTGTTCCCTCCCGCACCAAGTGAGAGCCTGCTCCTCAAAAAGGCCACCGGCGAGATGCCTCACGGTGGCGGTGCCCGGTTGGAACGAGAAAGTCACGAGTACCGACTCATCGAACGCTGGATCTCTCAAGGCATGCCCTATGGAAGTCCTGATGATCCCGTAGTGACCAAAATCGAATGTTTACCAGCCAAACGCATCATGGATCGTGAGGACCAGCAGCAGATCACAGTCCAGGCAACGTATAGCGACGGGACCACAGAGGACGTCACCCGCATGGCTCTGTTCGAAGCCAACGACACCGAACTTGCTGAAG
>JAGQQG010000171.1 GCA_020426325.1 Planctomycetaceae bacterium
GATATCTGCAAGTCGGTAGACGGCTGATTGGACCTGCTAGTCTCGTCGGTCAGGCTTCACACGGTGGCCCAGCCGCTTCAGGCTGATTCGCGGGGCGACAGGACGATGCCCACTCGAGATTCAATCGCTACTGGTCGACTTGGATGCCGAGTGATTTTCGTACTGTGCCTCCGGCCCCCGACCGATTCCGGTCGGACTACCCTGCGAAGGAGTGAGTTGGGTGGCCGGGGCTGGAGGACGAAGTCCGAAGCCCCGGCGAGCAGCCATTCAGCATAGGATGTCCGAAACTCGCTCACCGGGGCTTCCCTCCTGGCGTCGGTCCAGCCCCGGCCACCCACCGCTTTCATGTTGTTGTCGGGTACCACGAATTGCCTCAAATGGTATCTGGTCATTCGGTAGCCATCACGCTCCGCGTGATGAGCGGATGAAGTGACAGCTAGCGACAAGCCGGGACGCGTGTCAGCGACACTGTCATCACGACGGAGCGTGATGACTACTTTTGTTGCGTCGAATTCCCGGACACGCTCTGCGTCAAACCATGTCACTTGGCGACAGGAGACATTTCAACAACGTTTCTGCTCTTCACAAGGCCGCCTCAAGGGATGCTCCTCGACGCGGCTCCATTTGAGACAGTTCGACCCGCTTGTTCGAGATTCCGATGCGCGATAGGCTGAAATCGTCTATCACGCGCTAGACCTCGCGACTAAGGAATTCATCGTTTGGATCGCAAGCAGACGAATCAATTCTCTCTCATTGCTCGCTATGTCGCGTCTGCTCTACTGATTGCGTCGCCGGGTGCTGTCTTTTCCGCGAAGGCGATTTTGATGCACTTGTATCGGCAACGCAAACTGAATGTTGGGATTGTCGTCTTTGACGTTCCCGGACAACAAGGAATGTCAATTGAAGCTTACATTCGCTGGATGATGGTTTTTAGCGTTCCATTCTTTGTATGTTCGTTGTTTGTTCTTTATCGTCTGATCATTCGCTTGAATCGCGTCGACGGCGCAACAAATGATTTGTGAGCCACTCACCACAATGACTCAAACGCAGGGTGGCCCAGTCGGCGGTGACAACGGTTGGGTCGCGGAGCGACAAGACGAGGCACACTAGCATTCAATTGCTTTTGGCCAAGTTGAGTGCCGAGTGAATCTCGTCCTGTGCCTCCGGCACCCGACCGATGCCGGTCGGGCCCGCATGTGGAAAATGAGGGATCACCGGGTAGTGTCGCGAAGCGACTGGAAGCCTTGGGGAGCACGACCTTAAATCTTGAGTTGTTCGTTTCAAGGAATGCTTCCCGCCGCTGACGCGGCACCGGTTGAGACAACCGGTGCTACCCATTTGTGATCATTCGTTGCCAAAGAACGGAAACAACCTCCGTAACTCTTCCTTGGTTGGCTGATGGCCGTATTCGCAGATTTCGAAGAGTTCGGCGTGCTTGATGTCTTGGCCGCGGTCTTCGCCGTACCATTCGATGACGGTGTCGCGGTATTTGTCGGTGATCGTTTGGTGTCGTTGTGACCACTTCTCGGCGAGGGCCACTTTGCGGGCGATTGGGTCGCCGGCGTGGTGTTCACGCATGAACTCTTCGGAACCGGAGGCGCCCCCTTCGTAGACCTGTGACTCCAGGGCGTCGATGGCGTGGACCTTCTTGTCGAGAACATCGTCGATCGAGACGGCGATGTCGGGTTGGAAGGGGTACGGTTTGGTGAAGCGGTCGTAGAAGTACATGAAGACCGTGTCGTGTTCGATGTGCGGCGTGTCGGGGACGTAGAATGGGACCGTGACCATGAAAGCGGCGTCTCTCACGAGCAGGCCGCAGTTGCGGTGGTCGGGGTGATAGTCGTTGGGGCGATGCGAGAAGACGAGGTCCGCCTGCCAGTCGCGAATGAGGCGGGCGATCGTCTTGCGATTGGCCAGCGTGGGCATGATCTCGCCGTCATGAATGTCGAGCACCTCGACCTCGATGCCCAGTCGCTTGGCCGCCTCCTGCACCTCAGCCGTGCGTCGACGCGCGAGGGGGGCACCGGCCATGTTCCAGTGACCGATGTCGCCATTGGTGACCGAGACAAACTTCACCTTGTGCCCCTGCTCGACCCACTTTGCTGCACAGCCGCCGAGCTGGAACTCGACGTCATCGGGGTGTGCCCCAAAAGCGATGATCTTCAGGGGCCGAGCATCGTCTGCGAACGAGCCTGGAGCCACCCAGGACACGATCGTTGACAGAAACAGAATACGGTACGCAACAGTCTGTTTGAGACGCATCGTCACCAGTCTTTCGTTCGAGAGGCGAGAGGAGATCGCTGGCCCGTTCGCGAGCCGCGAAGCCGTCGACGCCAGTATGCGGAGCCTCCAGACGGGACTCAAGTGTTGTCAGTATGCCACGAGCGGTATCGATGTGACGACACCCTGAGTGGTTTCATTTTTGAGGGATATTGAGTGTAACTATTTACCTAGAAGTGCTTTATGGGTTTCGTGCAGTTTTTGGCACACCGGCTGCCATTCTCCAGTCACAACAACCGGCAAAAACTGCCGGAGCCGAATATCAAAACTTTCCATGATGGGGATTGAATCATGAAACGCTTAGCACTCACAACTGCTGCTGTTCTCGGATTGATGATTGCTGGTACCACGGCTGCGAATGCCGGTGGGATTCAGGTGCAGATCGGTGGCTTCGGTGGTCCTGTTGGCCACGGAGTTCATTCTGGTCACGGCGGGCACGGCTTCCACGGTGGCCATGGTCACTCGAATGGCTGGCGATCCGGCGGTTTCAATAATGGTGGTCATCTTGACGTCTACCACGACACGACCCACTACGACTGGGTGCCCGGTCACTGGGAGTGGCATCATGGTCATTACGACTGGGTGCCGGGCCGTTACGTCCTGCACGTTGACGGGCACGTCGATCACGTCTTCTCCGATCACGTTCACCACGGCCATCATTGATCCAAAAGTGCGGGCAGAGCTGACACAGGCTCCTGGCAGACGCAACCGGGGTTTTCCTCGCTGCGACTGTCAGGAGCCTGTTGCCGTTGGTGCTTGATTCAGGTTCCAGGCTCATCAAATGGTTGCTATCGAGTGTTGTCAATTTGAGCCTGTTGTATCAGTTATGACGACACAAGCCGGCTTGCAAGATTCTCGGCGAAACTCCGTAAGTCATTGTTTAGTCGCTTCTTGTAAAATTCTTGGAAGATTGGCATCTCTGGTGCGTTCCCCTTTTGACAAGCGGCAAGAACTGCCGGACACGAAAAATCGAACAACCAAGACGGGGGAGAGTCATGAGGAATTTCGCAATCGCATTTGTGGCAGTCATGGGTTTGATGGTTGCTGGTTCAGCGGCTTCCGAAGCCGGCTACGGCTACTACGGTGGCTACGGCAACTATGGTGGGCAAGGCATCTATGGCGGATATGGGTACAACTACAGCACGCCGATCTACCACAACACGAGCCACTGGGACTACCACCCCGGGCAGTTTGTCCAGCATGGCAACCATTACCACTATCAGCCCGGTCACTACGACTACCACCAGACCGGCCACTTTGACACCTACCACAACGGTCACATCCATCACCATGGCCATTGATCGTTAGCGGAAATCGAAGGAGCACGGGCTCCTGCCTGACGCAACCGGGGGAACCTCGCGGCGTCAGTCAGGAGCCTTTTGCTTTGGTGCGACCGACAGACTTGACCTGCGAGAGATCGTGCGACACTCTGTCCGACTGACGGACGGTGCGTGCGTCAAATTGTCTGAACCTCTGGCGGCGATCTCCTGATGTACGATCATCTGACGCTTATTGGCGGGCGAGCTCATCCGCAGCTGGCGTCCGACATCGCGCGCTACCTCAACATCCCGCTGGCAGCGATGGAAGTCGTCGACTTTCCGGACGGTGAGATCAGCGTGAAGCTGAATCAGAACATCCGCGGTCGTGACGTGTTTCTCATTCAGCCGACGGGGCCTCCGGTCAATCAGAATCTGGTCGAACTGTTGATTCTGATCGATACGTGCAAGCGCGCGAGTGCAGAGCGGATCACCGTCGTGCTCCCCTACTTCGGGTACGCGCGACAGGACCGAAAGGATGCTGGTCGCGTGCCCATCACCTCCAAGCTGGTGGCGAATCTCATCACCAAGGCAGGGGCAGACCGCGTGATGGCGATGGACCTGCACGCCGCTCAGATTCAGGGGTTCTTCGACATTCCGGTCGATCACCTGTTTGCTGCTCCCATTCTCGATGAATACTTCCTGTCACTGAATATCCCGACCGAGGATCTGGTGATCATTTCTCCGGATGAAGGGAGCATTAAACGCGTACTCCAGCATGTCAATCATCTCGGCGGATCGCTGGCGATCGTGGACAAGCGGCGCTCCAGTGCCCTCCAGACCAAGCAGGCGAACCTCATCGGTGGGCCGATCGAAGGGAAAACGGTACTGATCTTTGACGACATGATCAGTACGGCGGGGTCCATTGTCGGCTCGGTCAATGTGGCCAAGAAGCTCGGAGCTGCGAAGGTGTATATCAGTGCGTCGCACGGCGTCTTCTGCGGTCCGGCAGCCGAGCGTCTCAGTCAGGCGCCCATCGAAGAGATCGTGATCACCGACTCCTTGCCCATCGCCCCGCAGATGCGCCTGCCTAACATGCGCATGATCAGCATCGCTCCACTACTGGGTGAGGCGATCCGCCGCATTCACCGCAACGAATCGGTCAGCTACCTGTTCGACTAAGTGGAGCGTCAAGACTGAGAATGTGAGTGGCCGGGGCTTCGGACTTCGTCCTCCAGCTCCGGCCACCCGACCGCAAGCCTGAGAGTTCGTCACGCGGTCGTGACTCCCGACAGATCGAGGAGCAGTCGTTCCATTTGCAGGCGATCGGAGAGATGGCTGGCTCCCTTGAGGTCTGCGTCCGCTTTCAGGAGCCGGGAGAGAATCTTCTCTGCACGTGGTCTGCCAATGCGGCGAAGATACTGGGCGGTCGCATCGATGTCCCGGGGAAAGACGCCGCTGTCTTTGAGGGCGATGTTCAGCGGGACTCCCGTTCGTGAGCGTTCAGTCGCCTGCGAGAGTTTGCGGAACACGAAGTTGATGCCCCCGAGCAGCTTCGGAGCTGCCTCACCGGCGTTGAGTAACTGATCGAGGCATTGCAGCGCGAAGGCGACGTTGCCATCCCGAATCGCGTTCGTCATGGCCCATGTCGTCTCCGCCTTCCATCCGCCGACGAGTGCATGGACATCTTCCGCAGTGATCTGCGTTCGTTCTCCCGTGTAGGCTGCCAGCTTGCCCAACTCCTGGTCGAGCAGCGCGAGACCGGTCCCCACGAGTTCGACCATGAGGCTGGCTGCCTCTCGCTGAAGTTGCTTGCCGTGCTGATCGCGCGCTTGATCGGTGAGCCACTTCGTCAGTCGTGCTCCTGAGAGTTCCGAACAGTCAATTTCGAGTCCGGACGCGGTGAGCTTCTTGGCCAGCCTTGTGTTCTTCCGCCACGACTTGCAGTTCAGAATCAGCGTCGATGAACGGGCCGGCGCTTCGACATACGACTCCAAGCCATCGCGGTACCTCGTGATGAAATCGTCCGCTTCGTCCACAATGACGATTCGCTGACTCGCGAACATCGACACCGTGAGCAGTTCATCACGCACCGATCGCAGCTCGGTGTCCTTTCCAGCAAAGCGGGTGACGGACAGGTCGTCTTCCTCATCCCCACCGAGGACCTGAGAGATGATCGCTTTGAGAGCCGATTGTTTGAGCTGCCACTCGGCACCATGCAGCACGACGAAAGACGGCACATCGTGCTTGGCGGGGCTCTTGAGAAAGTCAGTGGCGTGCATGTGTCTGGTCAATTGCTAATGGCCTATGCCTGATGGCTGGAGATTGACGACATGTGATGTCTCACTCAGCTCCATTCGCGATCCTCAATCCTCCATTCCTCTTTCCCGGGTGACTGGTGAATGACCGCAACCGATGCCAACATAACAGAGCGTCGAATGTCTGAAGCCGGGAGTCAAGGGAATGCAGCGGGTGATTGTGTTGGGGGCGAGTAACGTCACGCTGGCGTTCCCGTTGATTGCGGAAGGCTTACGCGATTCGTTTACAGAGCCAGTCCAGTTGTTTGCGGCCCACGGACACGGGCGCTCGTACGGACTTCGCAGCCGCGTGCTCGTCCGGCGATTGCCCGCCATTCGACAGTGTGGACTCTGGGACGCTCTGGCGACCCAGCCGGAGTGCAACGGGAGTCCGCTGGCGTTGCTCACTGACGTGGGCAATGACCTGTTGTTCGGCGTGAATCCTGACATGCTCTTGTCCTGGGTCGACGAATGCGTGGTGCGTCTGCGTGATGTGGATGCATCGGTGACGCTGGTGTCGCTGCCGCTGGAGCGGGTGCTACGCATGAGTGCAGCCCGGTATCACGCAACTCGGATGGCCTTCTTCCCCGGCCCCGGACGGGACTGGGCAACGATGCAGCAGATGGCGAAAGAGGTCGATGCGGGCCTGCGAGAGATGGCGGGTCGACACGGCTGCCAGTTCATCACACCGCGTGGCGAATGGTATGGCTTCGACCCGATCCACATTCGACGAAGTCAGCGGGCAGCTGTGTGGAGTGAGTACCTCTCAGCATGGCCGGAAGTCGAGGATGTACACGTCAAATGGCGGTCGACGCGACACGGTCTGCCGTATTGGCGCCTCGCTCCGGCAGAACGAGACCTCTGGGGACGCACGAGGTTCGCTGAGCAACCAGCATGGACGGATGGGAATGGTTCAACGATCTGGTTGTACTGATTACGACCCGGCGAGTATTGAAGTGAATCTTTCATGCCATGATCTTCACATAGAAGCCATCGTCCTCTCGCAGTAGAACGTCATCCCCGCGAAGGCGGGGATCCAGTGAGCACGGTTTGTGGGAACTGACGTGTTTTCGCTGATTGACGCCGGCTTGGATTCCCGCCTGCGCGGGAATGACGGTGATGAGGGATTCAGCCGATGACAGCACCGAATGAATCGGATTCGGTTGATCAGCCGTTGCGGGAAACCGTCGGATCGGCCACACTGGCGGATGCGGCCAAGAGTTGATCGCTGCTCTCACAGGGGACGTTCGCCACACATGCCAGCGGAGACGGAAAATCGACGCATGGGTCCGTTCGAACTGGAACGGAAACTTGGCGTGGGAGGCATGGGGATCGTCTATCTGGCGAAATACCTCAAGACGGGCCAGCGCGTCGCTGTCAAAGTCCTCTCTCCCGACCTCATGGCGGATCACAAGGTCGCCAAACGCTTCGAGCGCGAGATGGCCATCCTCAAGAAGCTCAAGCATCCGCACATCATTCAGTACTACGGCGGCAGCACGAGCAACAATCAGCGGTTCTACGCGATGGAACTCGTCAAGGGCGGGTCGCTGGAAGACCTGATCAAGAAGAAGGGACCAATCGGGTGGGAACAGGCGATCGAGTACGGCATCCAGATCGCCCAGGCTCTCGAACATGCGCACGCGGCTGGTGTCATTCACCGGGATCTCAAGCCGGCTAACCTGCTCCTGACCAGCAAGGGGGTCATGAAGCTCAGCGACTTCGGCATCGCCCGCGACACGCAGAGCACGGCTCTCACGGCGGCAGGCAAGACGGTCGGCACGATGTCCTACATGGCTCCGGAACAGATCACGGGGAAACATCCGATCTCGGCGAAAACCGATCTATATGCGTTGGGATGTGTGATGTTTGAGATGCTTTCCGGTCGCACGCCGTTCTTGTCGGAGACGGCTCCCGAGATGCTGTTCAAACATATCAGCGAAGATCCCCCGTCGATTCGAGACTTCAACATCACGGTTCCGATCTGGCTGGATCAGCTGATTCAGGAATTGCTGGAGAAGAGTCCGAACGATCGTCCGTTCGACGCGCTGGCGGTGCAGGTCAAACTGGAAGAGGTCAAAGAACTGGTGGCCTCTCAGGCGAGCGTCTCCCGACAGACCGCGATTGGTGGCGGCGCGACGATGAAGGAAGGTGACGCTGAGCTGACGAAGATCCTTGGCTCTTCCAACAAGAAACGCAAACGTAAGAAAGATCGGAAGGTTCCGTTTTACGAGAAGGCGTGGTTTCTCGGCCTGTGCCTGACAGGCATCATCGGGTTGCTGGCGTGGGGATTCTGGCCGGCGAATGAGGAGAAGCGGTTCGCAGAACTTGAAACCCCCATGGCCAGCACCGATACCAGTGACTGGTACAGCGTGGAGTACAAGCTCGACGATTTCCTCGCGGACTTTCCGGAAAGCCCACGCGCTGAACAGGTGCAGCAATGGGCTGATCGTGTCGACATGGACCGTGCAGAGAAGCAGGCAGAAATGCGGAACAAGATGGGTCGCGACCCGGAAACCGAAGCCGAGCGGCTGTACATGGAGGCACGGATGTTCGAGAAGTTTGGCGACCGACTAACTGCACTGCAAAAGTATGAGGGGATTCCCCTGCTTTTCGAGGGAGATGATCAGGCCCGACCGTTTGTGAATCTGGCGCGCCGGCAGGCTCAAAAAATCAATGAAAGCATTGGAGGTGAGAACGACCCAGCCGAGTTCATCAGGCAGCAGATCAAGGAGGCAGATGAGTTGTACTTTCGAGGAGAGGAGGCGCAAGCCCGCAGTCGCTGGCAAAGTATTGTCTCACTCTACTCGAACATCACTGAACACGAAGCTCTCGTGAAGCGCGCCCGGGCACGCATCCTTGACGCCGACGGCACGCTGAAGGAAGAGTATGTCTCAGAGGAGACGCCTTCCGAAGAAGACAGCGAACAGTGACGCACTTCAGAGGATCTGCGGGTCGCTGCGAGAAACGCTCAAGTGGACTTTCCCGGTTCGGTCAATTGTGATTAAATCAATGTCGTCAAGATATGAGATCGCGGAGGTCGGGCACCGTTTTCAATCAAGATGTTCCACGAGTGAAGTCGCGGACAATTGAAACAGGTGCCTGACCCCTTCCCTGGTTGATGAGAAGCGAGCAGCCATGCTGCATTTCACTTGTGACATGTGCGGACAATCGTTGAACGGCGAACGCTACGAGGTGCGCGTCGATGTGCGTCCCGCATTCGATCCGGATGAGCTCGACGAAATCGATCTCGATCTGGACCATCTCGATGAAATTGCTGCGACCATCGATCAGATGGAATCGACCGGTGACTTCGAGTTGACCGACTGCGGCGTGAAAAGTTTTCGTTACGATCTGTGCCCGCATTGTCGTGAGCGTTATACACAGGACCCCTTGGGGCAGGATACGCTCAAACGCGTGTCGTTCAGCCAGAACTGACATGCGGTGACACGGAGGCATCAATCGGGGAGCGTGATCATGCGATTGCGTCGCTGGCCTGCCGCTCCCTGGTTGCTAATCACGGTCATCCTGATACTGATTGTTCTGCGTGTGCTCTCGCCTTCCACCAGACCGGTGGAATCTGTTTTTGAAAGGTCACAGGTCGAAGTCTCACGCGTGATTGATGGTGACACCCTGCTGCTTGAATCCGGGCATCGCGTCAGGCTGATTGGCGTCGATACACCGGAGACCAAACATCCGGATCGTCCTGTCGAACGTTTGGGAAAGCAGGCGTCCGAGTTCACAAAACGCCTCGTTGGCGACGGTCCGGTTCGTCTGGAATTCGATCGTGAACGCAGAGACCCCTATCGCCGGCTGCTGGCCTACGTCTACCTGCCTGATGGACGCTTACTCAATGAGGAACTGATCAAGGCCGGGCTGAGTGAGGCTGAGACTCGGTTTCCATATCGATCCGATATGAAGAAGCGGTTCACGGCAGCTGAGGAATTCGCCCGATCCGCGAAGGTGGGATTATGGGGGATCGATGTGACCGTGGTGAAGACATCACTCAACGATGAGTCTCAGGCTCTTCCTTCTTCGGAGACGGCGACTGAGTGATCGAACTGTTGATGCGTAACAATGCG
>JAGQQG010000172.1 GCA_020426325.1 Planctomycetaceae bacterium
CTTCCAGAACCAGCGAATTGAAGTGATTCTTGTTCTTGAGGGCATCACAGTGCAGCAGCGTGACATTCTCGTAGGGGGCTGCAATCTGGCTCGCGAGCATGTGCATGTTCGTGTCGAGTTCGACCGAAATCACCGCAGCTGCCGTCTGAGCCAGAAACGACGTCATACCCCCAGTGCCCGCCCCGATCTCCAGCACGACATCATTCGACGTCAGCTCCGCCTCATCAACGATGAAATCGATGATATTCAGATCGATCAGAAAGTTCTGGCCGAGGTCCGTACGGGGATTGAAACCATGCTCAGCGAACAGGTCCATCAGGTAAGAACGAGTCTGTCGGTCTGCACTCTTCATCAGCGGCCGTTCTCCGCGAGCATTTTGAGTACGTATTTACCGAGAACGTCCGTCTCGATGTTGACCGGGTCACCGACCGTCTTTTGGCCCAGGGTCGTCACCTCCAGTGTGTGCGGGATCAAGGCGACGCTGAATCGCTGTGACTCGACATCGACCAATGTGAGACTGATTCCGTCGACAGCCACGGAGCCTTTACCGACCATCTGCTTCGTCAGCGACTCTGGCACGCGAAACCACATGGTAGTCCATTCGCCGTCATGCCGGATGTCGTCAATGACTCCTGTCCCGTCAACATGTCCCTGAACAAAGTGCCCACCCAGGCGACCGTTCACTGGCATGGATCGTTCCAGGTTGACTTCATCACCAACCCCGAGCCGTCCGAGTGAGGTCTTCGAGAGGGTTTCCTCGCCCGCCTGAAAAGTCCAACCATCATCGTCGATCTGGACGATCGTCAGGCAGCATCCGTTGATCGCGACGCTGTCGCCAATTCCCGTCAGGGGTTGGCCATCGGGTGCATTCGCGAGCTCCGAGGGAGGTAAAATCGATAGATCAATTGACGGACCACCCGAAGAAATGCTGGTGATCTTTCCCCGTCCTTCAACCAGTCCCGTAAACATGTGGCAGGCGCAGTTCCCATCAGTGCGGTGGGAGACGGCAGCCTTTGGTGGCCCATGACCACCTTTCCTCACCAGCGTGTAGACGTACCCAAAGAAAGAGTCTGTCAAACGTCAGGGGATCTGTAAAGTCTACCGCTGGCAACCTCAGTCCACATTGCCCGTAATGGCGGAGCAAAAGCGAAGTAACAGAAGATCAGCAGGAAGGCTAACTCCAGCACCCAATAGAACATGGCCACGATGAACACGAGGTGGATCACCTGCCTCCGCGTGCGTCGGCCGCGAAACCATTGATTGAAGACGTGCGGGTAACGAACACGGGAAACCATGAGACATGCAACCGCGAAAGTCACCAGTACCATCGCGATCTTGACCCCCGGCACCAGCCACATTTCCAGTTGATGGGATTCGGTAGTCGTCGCGATCCGCAGGAGTTCCCGCATGCCGATCGGAAACGATGCCAGCGCTCCAGCTGCCGCCGGCGACGGCAGACCGCTGAAGAACTCGTGCGTATCTTCCTCTTCAGTTTCCACATTGAACCGTGCCAGTCTCAGAATGGTGCACAGCACGTACAAGGCTGAGACGGTCCACAGGAACCGACCGATATAGCCGACGAAGAACTGCGACTCATCCGTCGACAGGTATTCGTGTCGAACGAACTGCAGCATCAGAAACGCAGGCGCCACACCGAAGGAGATCGCATCACACAGGCTGTCGAGTTGTGCCCCGATGTCGCTGGTCTGGTTCGTCAGACGGGCCGCACTCCCATCCAGCATGTCAAACACCATGCCGAGGAAGATCAGCAGCGATGCGACCAGCAGATGCCTTCCCTCCGCATGCTCCGGTCCCAGCTTGGCCGCAAACGTGATCGCACCAAATCCGCAGGCCCCATTGCCCAAAGTGAGCAACGTCGGCAGCACGGCGATCATTCGCGGACGTTTCATTGAGGGTTGAGGGTTGAGGGTTGAGGGTTGAGGGTTGAGGGTGAAAGCCCACGGTCAACACCCCGTGGGTCAAGCTTTGGCACCCAGACACAACTCCCCAATCATACCCGATCCCGTCTGAAGGTGCTGGCCAATCTCGATCTGAAGTTCCATATTCGAGGCGACTGAGAGGGTGAGGTTGGTCTGGGAAGGCCGTTCGATCATTGATTGAGGTTGAGTCACCTTGCCTAACAACTCATTTCGCCACCACCCGAATACTTGCGATCAAGGCGAAGGGCAATTCAACCTCACCAGACGGGTGCGATAACATCGAACGTGACAGTTCAACTTGCGGCTGAGGCTCACTCCTCAGCAGACGCTGGCCTACCAGACCTGAGTGCGAACATCGCACTGCAGTCCGGGCAGGAGATGGCCCAGCCTTCAATTTCAGCAAGATGCCGTTCGTCCGGAGTCAATCGAACATCCGTTTGATTTTGACAGTTCGGACAGACTCCACTCAGGATGACGGAGGAGGGCAAGTGGACATCTCCAAGATGATCAGACCGTTGACCTGAGTGGAAACGGTGTCCGCAATCGAAACACCGAAAGGGCCTCAGTCCGATGATCCCCCAAAGTCGGTCGAATCCGCGATGCCGGGAATCCCGCACGTGATCACTTCCGCACCTCCTGCAAGTCAGATCTCCCCCGCGAGCGCTCATGATCACTCTCCTGAACGGCCACTGCTTGAGACAACAGTCCGCGAAAACTGGAGGAGTTCAGTCGGCAACGCTTTGCTCAATCGCCTGCTCGTAAATGGCAGCAGCTTCATCGTATGCAGCCTTGGCAGCAGCCTGATCCTCATCCCGGATTCGCCCTTTCTTGGAGTTCCAGCACACCTCGACCGCATCTCGGCACCACTCCGCACTTCTCCGCGAGGCACGAATCGGTTTGTCGTCAATAACCACATAGATCGGGTTGGTGTGTACACTCGGAAGAATTCGAATGGCCACCCAGGAGGAATGTGGAATGTCCACGTCAAAGGTGAGTGAATTCACTTCACCGTCCGCCTCGATCTCTCGCCGCTCGACAGCTTGGCCGTTCACAACGAGTTCGACGGGAACCTTTCGGGTCTCGCCGAGACGACATCTCTCGATATGCCAGTAGGGCTTCTCATCCAGCCGAGCATTCCGAATTCGCTCGGTTTCAGCGGTCGGAGTCGGTTCCAGCAGTGCAGCCACATCGCACGAAACACTCACAGGCCCAGGCTTGTCGAGGCTGAGTTGGCTCACGACCCCGGAGGCATCCTCCAGGCCAAGTGAAACATCGTTGACCTGAAAATCGAACACGTGACTCAGTCCGTCTCCGCAGTAGCTCCGCCCCTGCTTGAGTCCCTTCACCCAGGAGTCGTAGTCGAGCGTTTCGTCAGTCGGCAACTTGACATAGATCCGTCCCAGTCCGACCTTGTCCCCATAGATGCAAGGAAAATCCGTCTCGCCACTGATCACGCACCGCTGGCCCGCATTGAGGGTGTGATACCAGACGTTCAACTCCCAGATCGAAGGCGTGTCAACAGCCGAGATGAAGTCGCACATGTCGTGAGCTACGGTCACGACATACTCGTTTGCACCAATCCCATCAAACGGAGCCATGGCATAATCCGGGAGCGTGTCCGCAGCACGTCCCTCCTTGTTGGGAACCCGCTGTCCATTGCGTCCGTAATCCGGCAGTGCCAATCCCCACCCCGAGTGTGAGTAACCGACCACCCCGTCCTGCTCTTTCCCCCACTTCAGGACCGGCAGAGTCCAACTCGGCCACTCTTCCAGCAGAGTTGTTCCGGGATAATCATCTTCCGTCAGTCGTAAGAGGCAAAGGTGTCCCGCGTGTGATGAGGGAAACCCGCTCACTTCGACGTCGTATCGCATGAGGTAGTTCTCACGAGACAATGCAGACGTCTTCCCCTCGAAGTACTGCTTCTGCGTATACCAGCACGGTCCCCAGCTCAATACGCAGCCAACATTCAGATCTTCTCCAAGAATGTGACGCAGCATATCGCCGGGAGCGACCCCTTCAGTCGGGCTGTCGTAATGCTTACATCCGGCTGCGTGCACGTGATGGTCACCCGAATACCAGCCGCGATCCTTAGGGTGAATCCAGCGATCGAGCAGAAACGACTCGCGTTGGCTGACTCCCTCATCCTTCACGATGATCTCGCGGGTCGTCGCCAGATACTCAGGACCACGCGATGCGGTCACCGTGTACTTGCCCGGCGGCAGGTGGACGGTCTCACCGTCCGCTCGATAGATCTGACTGTGAAAGAAAAAGTCCGGAGCCAGGCGCCGAGCTGGATTAGGATACACGCGGTCCCATTCATCCCGAATGACGAAGGCTGCGGTCGTGGGGGTGCCGTCCTCATCCTGAACACCCAGAACGACCTCGACCGATGGAAGACACTCAAAGAGAATTGGAATCTCGCTGCGGAATCCCAGATCCTGCGTCCCCTGACCGACGTGAAATTCCAGCGTCGCTTCGCGTTTGCCCACATCGCGGGAGAACAATTGCACGATGCGATACTCCACCGCCAGCCCGGAGAGTTCAGGCTTCAATGGCTGTTTCTCGAAGAATGCGATGTCAAGAAACCGCTGAGCTGACTCCGCAGGCGTGACGAGTTCGTCCTTGGTCTGTGGTCGCTCGCGCGAGCCCTTGCCCAGCTCATAATTGGCAGCCGATTGAGGGCTCGACACTTTCAGCTGGGGTGTGATCCCCGCCTCGTTATCCACCTTGATCAGAAACGTCCGCCATCCCTGCTGAACAAGTTCTTTCGCGACTGGTCCCTCGACGGCCGACACCCGGCTCTCAGCGTTGATCTTCACCACCGCCAGACAGTGTGGGTCAAGCACCTCCTGAATCGCCGTGACCGATTTTCTTTCATCTGTCTCCGCCATCGCCGCCTTGAGCGCCTGCGTGTCCTCCTCGTTAAGCGGCGCTCCCACATAAGTGAGTGCCTCCATCAGCCTCGCGGTCGCAGCAACGAATGGCTGACGCTCGACCGTTGTGATCGGCTTGAGGTCGGCTGCGATCGCACTGAACGATCGGGAAGTGAAAAGCACCACGAACGCAAGCAGCAGGCAGAGTTGACGCATATCGTGCACCTCGGTCGAGAGTGATTGTGACTGGACCATTCCACAAAGTTTGCCCCGGCATTTCAACCGGTCGCCCGACTCTCTTTTGGGTTCTGCAAGAGTTGAAATCCTCCGAGCAGATGACTTGCTTCCTTGCTGACGATCCACGAGAATGCTGCTCACTCAAGTTGAGCAGCTGGAAACAGCCTGCAAGTTGCCCAAGTGGCGGAATTGGCAGACGCGCTAGCTTCAGGAGCTAGTGCCCGTAATGGGCGTGGAGGTTCGAGTCCTCTCTTGGGCACTGATTGAGTAGGGACTTGCGACAACCGGTCGCAGGTCCCTTTTCTTTTCCAGGCATCGTTAGGAACAGCGAATGTGTGCGTGTTAGATCTGTATTGACTAACGTTCAACGGATAATTGAAGCAACTGAGCATGGACAGGGCTCGGCTCAATCGATGCGGTGTTACCACCTTCTTCTCTTCCGGCCTGACGACCAACGACTGATGAAGTCGTTCCGGACAGCCACTGAGCCCTTTACCAAGCGAGGCTGACCTGTATGCGCCACCATTGTGAAGACGGTTTTGGGCGAGAGGAGCTTTGTGTTGTGTGAGAATCAGCCGAAATCTTGCGTTATTTCTTACTCGGCCCTTCGCCATGAAATACGTTCTCCACAGCCGATGCGAAGTCGGAGGATGCGGGTTGGACGGCAGTTGATGGCTAAGATGGGAAACTCCCATGGAAGTGCTCGTGATTCTGATGGTCTTCTGTGCGGCGGGGGCAGTATTCCTGTTGCCGATCGTGACGGTGGCTCTTCTCAATAAGCTGCGACGGGAGCATGAGTTAGGTCTTGACTCCCTGAAGCGTGAGCTGCGATCTCTGAGCAAACAGATCGATGGGTTGGCAGCGGCTGCACCGGTTCGTGCCGATAAACTCGCGCCTCCGATTTCTGAAGGTGTGCCGTCACCTGTGAAGCAGACTCAACCGGAGCAGCCGGACGAGGAGTTGGTGGAACTGAAGTTTGTGGACGAAGAGCCGGAAGCGGAAAAAGCTGAAGCTCTCGAACCTGCGCAGACGACCACCGAGCAGAAGATCCAGGAGTTTCTGAACGCTTCAACGAAGTCGAAGCCCCATCAGACGCCCCCCCCCCGCAGGGAGATTCGGCTGCCTGCACCTCCGCCTCGAGAACCACATCCCTGGGAGACCGCCGCAAAGGAGACGCTGCATCGCATCTGGAACTGGATTATTGTCGGCGAGGAGCATGTGCCCGAGGGGGTCACGATGGAGTTCGCTGTCGCCAGCCAGTGGCTGCTGCGCATTGGCGTGTTGATCTTTGTGGTCGGGATTGGCTTTTTTCTGAAGTACTCAGTCGAACATGGTCTGATCAACGAGGTCGGTCGGGTTGCCCTCTCGACGATTACCGGACTGGGGATGCTGGTCGCAGGGACGCGGCTGCTGGGGCGACGCTATCACGTGCTGGGGCAGGGACTGTTGGGAGGCGGGCTCGCGACACTCTACTTCGCGGTGTTTGCTGCGGTGAACTTCTATCACCTGATCGAACCGTCGCAGGGTTTCATTCTCATGAGCCTGATTACCGTTCTGGCGGGAGGCATCTCCGTGCGGTTTCACTCGATGCTTGTGGCCGTGCTGGGAATCATCGGCGGATATGGGACGCCGGTCGTCCTTTCAACCGGCGTCGTCAACTACCCCGGGCTGTTCGGGTACATGCTCGTGCTGGGGATCGGCGTGCTCGGCATCTGCTACTGGAAGAGTTGGCGGCTGGTCAACTACCTCAGTTTCGCAGCCACCTACGGACTGATGCTCGCCTCCTTTGAAGACTATAACTCGACGCATCTGTGGGAAGTGCTTCCCTTCGCGATCGCTTTCTTCGTGCTGTTCTCGACGATGACCTTCCTGTATCAGCTGGTCAACCGGAGCAAGTCCAACCTGCTCGACCTGCTGGCGCTCGTCGCGAATACGGGCATTTTCTACTCGATCTCCCACTGGCTGATCGAGCCGGTTTACGGACGGACCTGGGTTGCCGCAGTGACGCTGTGCTTGGCTGCGTTCTACACCATCCATGTCTTCCTGTTCCTGAAATGGCGGATCATCGACCGCGAGTTGCTGGTGAGCTTCATGGGACTGGCCGCGTTCTTCCTGGCCGTCACGATGCCGCTGGTTCTATCGAGTGAATGGATCACTGTCAGTTGGGCACTGCAGGCAGCCGTCATGCTTTGGATCGCCGGCAAGTTGGGCAGCCGATTTCTGCAACAGATTGCCTACCTGTTATATGGCATCGTGCTCTTCCGATTCGGCCTGATCGATCTGCAACGCCAGTTCCTCCAGGCTGCTCCGGCCGCTGATCTCGCAATTGGCGACTACGTGCGTCAACTGGCAGAACGGCTGGTCATGTTCGGCGTGCCGATTGGGTCATTCGGCTTCGCCTATCGACTGCTCATATCACAGGACGCAGAAAAAGAAGGGCTGGTCGGTCAACAGAACGACATCCCCGACTGGCTGCCTGCGAATGGGGTGATTCGATTGATGGCGGGTCTCGCGCTGGCGATGGTCTTCGTGTACCTGCATCTGGAATTCAATCGAACGGTCGGCTTCTTCTATCAGCCACTGAAGCTGCCGCTGCTCACGCTGCTTTGGCTGGCAATTTGTGGTCTGCTCGCGTGGGAAGCGATCATCCGCGAGAGCCGGGTGCTATTGTCTGTACTCATGCTGTTCGTCGGAGGTGTGTTGTTCAAGCTGATCTTGTTTGATCTGCCGAGTTGGGGATTCACCAACGGATTCCTTTACGATGGGCCATACTCATTCCGTGATGCGGGCCTGCGGTTTCTGGACTTCGGAGCATTGATCGGTTTCTTCGCTGCGGCTTATTTCTGGCTCGGCGGACGCGTGCCGACAAAGTCTGCGGGAACATTCCTCGGCTTCTGCAGCTTGGGAACACTCTTCGTCTATCTCACCCTGGAGACCAACACGGCTCTGCACACATACGTGGAAGGTCTGCGGTCGGGTGGGATCTCCATCCTCTGGTCTCTGTTTGCACTGGGGCTGATCCTGCCGGGGATCGCCAAGCGGATTCGCGTGCTGCGTTACCTGGGCCTGGGACTGTTTGCCATTGTCGCCTGGAAGGTCTTCTTCGTGGATCTGGCGACGCTCGACCAGTTCTATCGCATCATCGCTTTCATCGCACTTGGTATCCTGACCGTGAGCGGTTCGTTCCTGTACCTCAAGTATCAGGACAACTTCAAACTTCAAGAGATGAGCGACACGGAGGACCAGCCATGAGCCGTCGAACGATGTCGTGGGTTGTTCTGATGTACGCGTTGACGACACAGGCAAAGGCTGACGAACCGAACTTTCAGTTCTCCCGGGCTGTGCAGTCGCCATTGATTGCAGACGATGAACTCTTCGCGATCGAGCTGGATGCAGACATCTATTCTGTCACCCAAGAGGGCCTGCACGACCTGCGACTGTTGAACTCCGAGGGCGATCCCGTTCCATATCTGCTGCGTCGCGTCCGGACAAAACGGCTTCAGTATCATCGCAGCACTTGGACGCCGCGAGCACCGTCGCTCAGGCCGCTGGAGGATGGCAGCCTGGAGATGACCGTTGAACTCTCTCCCAAAGATCAGCACCCCAACGGGCTGACCATCGTCACTCCGCTCCGCGACTTTGAACGTCGTGTGAGCATTGGGACGTCTGCGGAAGGACAAACTTGGGACACCATCGTCGAGGATGCACTCATCGTCGATTACTCCCGTTACATGGATGTTCGTCAGGTCGAGATTTCCTTTCCAGAAACCGGACGGCGACACTTTCGCATCACGGTCGACAATGTGACGGTCCGCCAGGAACAGGAACTCCTGGAACTGACCCGCAAACTTCGTGGTGACGAGGAGACGGAACGCGTTGAACGCTTCTCTGTCGAGCGGATTCCCTTTCGGATCGATCGCCTCGAATTCTGGCGAGAGACCGAGTACGAGCGACCGGATGAAGACGTCGTCCGCACGTACGCTCCGGACAAGTTTGCGGTCGAGAACGATCCGGAGCAGCAGCAGACAAGGATTCTCGTCGAAATGGGGCGAGAACCGCTCACAGCGTTCATCGTCGACGTGGCTGACCGCAACTTCAGCCGACAGGCGAGCGTGGAAGTCGAGGAGAGCAACGGCGTCCGTACATCGTGGCGAACAATCGGCGAGGCAACTCTGTCTCGGATCGACTTCCAGTCGCTGCACCGAGAGCAGCCACGGATTCGCTTTCCTCAATCACGACAGGCCACGTATCGGATTGTCATTGAGAACCGCGACAGCCCGCCGTTGGAGGTCACCGGGATGTCTGCCGAGGGAGTCGTGGACGAACTCGTGTTCCTCGCCACACCGGATCAGCAGTACACGCTCCTCTACGGCAGCGAAACCGCAGAACTCGCCCTGTACGACACCGCCCCCATCAAGGAACTGCTGACGTCGGGCTTCGAGCCGACCCGCATCGAGTTGAACAATCAACAGCCCCTGGCCGATGGCGTCCGCCCCTCACCATTCCGCTGGTCCGACGTCATCAACAACCCGGTCGTCCTCACGATCGTGATCGGAATTCTGACGATCGCCCTCGGCTACAGCCTCTACCAGACCGCCCGCCAAATCGACAACGAACCAACGGATCATTCGCCACCTTCTTGATGGAAATCTGTATACCGCGAATTGTCCCAAGCGGCGTCGCGGATCGACGGGAAGCATTCCCAAGTTGCACGAGCTGGTTTCAGAACCTGTGGGTTAGTGGACGGAATGGTCTGGGAGTTGCATCTTGGTCGGAGTGAAAGGAG